>JALWBF010000178.1:19289-20542 GCA_027016055.1 Archaeoglobaceae archaeon
GTTGAGAATCCTATGCTTTCGGAAATTATGGGTGTAGATGTTGAAAAAACGAGGTTATTCTCTTGGTTTTTGTCCGGTGCCTTGGCATCGATTGCCGGCGTTCTTCTGCCGTTCAAGCAGGAAATAGTTCCGGCAACCGCCGAACTTATAATCGTTTCCATATTCGCCTCAAGCATAGTGGGCGGTTTGAACAGCATAGTCGGAGCGATCTTCGGCGGTTACATTGTAGGAATGTCGGAATCCCTTGTAACATACACGCTTTCGGTTTTAACGAACAACGCCGGTTTGCTCGTTTACGGTAAGGTCGTCTCCCTTACCATAATCGTAATTACATTGCTCGTAGCTCCTAACGGTTTGGCTGGAATAAACTGGAGGAAGGTGATCAGATGGAGATCTGGTCGCTGATACTGAACATACTGCTCTGGTTCGGATTATACGTGATCGTATCGCTCAGCCTGAACGTTGAATACGGTTACTGCGGAATTCCGAACTTCGGCAAAGCTCTGTCTGTTATCGTTGGTGCCGTTGTCGTGGGCGGAATAGTCACAAGGATACTGATGGCGATGATGGGTATCCACGGCGACTTGGTATCTGGAAGTTCCGCGGTTAGTGGAGAGATAAACGCCATCGTTCAAAGCAACCCGGCTTACGGAATAGCGCTGTTCATACTATGCTTAGTTTTGGCTGTGATAATCGGAACGGTAGTCGGTGCACTGTTCATACTTCCGAGTGCAAGGCTTAAGGAAGACTACTTAGCAATAACGCTCTTAGCGATAGCAGAAACTTTCACGATGGTCTGCTACTACGATCCGGCAATAGTTGGAAGCTACTACGGAGTTTCGGTTCCGAACATCTTCGCCTTCGTTCCGAGCTCGATTAGGTATCCGTTCATCGTCGGAGTCGTCTTATTGCTCGCCTTGCTTGTATACATCCTACTGAACAGGATAGTTAACACGCCATACGGAAGGTTGCTTAAGGCGATAAGGGAGAACGAAGACGTCATGAAGGCTTACGGTAGAAACGTTATGATGATCAGAATAAAGACTATGGCTTTGGGTTCCGGAATTGCATCGATCGCCGGAGTTCTCCTCACCTTCTACACGCTGAGAGTTCAGCCGGATTCATTCCTAAACTACGGCAGAACGTTCTGGACATTCTTTCCGTTTCTAATAATACTGCTGGGAGGGGCTGGAAACAACAGAGGAGTTGTGCTTGGTGCATTCATATTCGCAACCCTCTGGGAACTCGTAGAT
>JALWBF010000179.1 GCA_027016055.1 Archaeoglobaceae archaeon
TTTATAGATTACGGTCCTCTCGGAAACGGTTTGAGGAGAAGGCTCGAAAATCTTTGGAGGGAATTTTTCGTAATAAACGAAAGGGCTGTCGAAATAGATACGCCGACCGTGAACGTTGAGGAGGTTTTCATAGCTTCCGGTCATGCGGAATCGTTCACCGATGTAGCTATAGAATGCCAGAAGTGCGGCAAGGTTTTCAGAGCTGATCACTACATAAAGGAGAAGCTGAACATCGAAGCGGATTGCACGATCGAAGCAGTTAAGGAGATAATAGAGACATACAACCTAAGATGCGACTGCGGTGGAAGGTTCGGAGAGCCGTTCCACTTCAACCTGATGTTCACAACATCGATAGGTCCGGGCAAAGGCAAGAAGGGTTATCTACGCCCAGAAACCGCTCAGGGTATATTCATAGCGTTCAAGAGGTTGCTCGATTACTTCAGGGGTAAGCTTCCGTTCGGTGTGGCTCAGATAGGAAGGGCATACAGGAATGAGATAAGTCCGAGGCAGGGAGTTATAAGGCTGAGGGAGTTCAATCAAGCCGAATTGGAATACTTCGTAAATCCGAAGGAGAAGACGCATCCACAGTTCGAGCAGTATGCGAACGATGTCGTTAAGCTCGTCGATAAGTTCGACAACGAATACGAAATAACGCTGAAGGAAGCTGTGGAAAGAGGCATTATTGCACACGAACTTTTGGCATACTTCATAGGAAAGACGAGAAGATTTCTTTTGAAGGCTGGAATCAAAGACGATAAGCTTAGGTTCAGACAGCATAAGGACGATGAGAGGGCACATTACGCTGTTGATTGCTGGGATGCGGAAGCTTTAACGAGTTTCGGATGGATAGAAATAGTTGGAATTGCCGACAGAACGGATTACGACTTAAGGAGACACATCGAGCACAGCGGAGAGGATCTGACGGTTTTCGTCCAGTTTAAAGAGCCGATTAAGGTTAGGAGGTTGAAGATAGTTCCGGATTTGAAGAAGCTCGGTCCCGTGTATAGGAAGAAGGCAAAGGCGATTGCAAAAGCTCTGGAAGAGCTCGAAGTTAAGGATAAGAACATCGAAAAGGTTACCGTTGAGGTTGATGGAGAAAAGATCGAGATTAGCAGTGAGTTCTTTAGCGTCGAAGAGGTTGAAGAAGAGATACACGGTGAGAAGATAATTCCGCACGTAATAGAGCCTTCCTTTGGACTCGATAGAATTACATACACGATCTTGGAGCACTCGTTTGAAAAGGATATAGTGGATGGAGAGGAAAGAAGGGTTCTAAGGCTCAAAAGGTGGTTAGCCCCCGTTCAGGTTGCAGTTCTTCCGTTACTTTCAAAGGATGAGTTCATAAAGATCTCACTCGAAATAGTGGATATGCTAAGGAATGCCGGAATATATACGGAATACGACGACTCTGGCAGTATAGGAAGAAGATACAGGAGGTTCGATGAAATAGGAACGCCTTTCTGCGTAACGGTTGATCATCAGACGCTCGAAGACAGAACGGTAACGATAAGAGACAGAGATACGACTAAGCAGGTTAGAGTTAAGATCGATAGGCTTGTGGATGTTTTGAAGGAGTTATTAAGCTCGGAAAAGGATATAACGGAATTCGGAGAGATATTCAGAGCTTAAGCAAGTATTTATATACCCCCCTCCCCCCTTCATTTCCTGTGGAGAACTGGAAGAGGTATATCGGGTTGGTTGCAGATTGTATGGATATAACCTAAATAAGGCGAAATTTAAGAATAAATTACGATAGTAATGTATTATTAGATATTACATAACTCTTGCGATCTAATTTCCGTAAAAAACCTATAAAATAATTTATTAATAAAATCTATAAAAATAGGAAATATATTATTTCTACTGGAAATGCGGATGGTGTTACAATAATACATGTTAAAAATAAATATATAATAAAAATTTCAAAAGAGTTGAACTCGTGTTTTAAAATTATTACTCCTCAACTGCAATTCTCTCAAGTTGGCTAGATACATTCCAAATTAGAGTTCTGACGTGCATCGGCAAGTTCGGATCTGAAGATAGTTCTTCAAGAATTGAGATTGCTGTCGCCGCCCTTACGGCTAAGCTATCTTTTCCGTGCAGTAGATTTTCCTTGATCTCACTTGCAGCCCTCCTTATATTTCTTGGCACAGTATCGTCTTGAATGATTCTATCTAAGGCATCTAAAATGCTATCTGGCACCTTTTCAGCCATGCACATCACCTCGCAGAACTGCAATCTTTTAATATCGTATCATTGATCATAATAACGTGGAGGATAAAAAAATTTCGGAAGCTGTGGAGCTATTATTCAAAGGTGCGAAGATGTTGGCTTACCATTGTCCCCAGTGTAACATGCCACTTTTCAAATATGAGGGTAAGGTGATCTGTCCAGCCTGCAAAAAGGAGGCTGAAATAATAGGTGAGGGTAAGGATGCGGTAGTCAAGCTGAAGGATGACGATAGTGCAGAAAAAATTCCAAAAGAAACAGAGGTTACTGAAGTTTCAGACGTTAGAATTGAAACCACAGATGTGGAGATGGCTTTAAAACAAACTATACAAATTTTGATAAGGAGATTGATGGATGTTTCTAAAGAGGAAAAAATTTCTATAATAAAAGAATATGTGGATGTTATTAAGAACTTAATCGAACTTCTCGAAAAAGTTAGATGTTTAAAACTTTAAAATAAAAATAAAATAATAATTTTTAAATATATCAATTTGTATAATTACGTGCTAATGTTATCAGATAATTCCAATCGAAAAGCTTGCAGCGTTACGTTCAATTATTTTTATATTATTACTTAATACATTCTAAGATTCTTGAATACTCGATTTATCCATCGATTCAGCTTATTTCATCTGGATAACTATCATACAAACAATCTTTCGGAAAAAAACCATCGTAATTACGAATTTTGTAGTTTCAAGTTGATGCGATCAGCATGGGTTAATGTCTTCCAGTTCTCCACAGGAAATAAAGGGGGGAGGGGGTATATAAATACAACATCATTATGACCACCGCTTCAGCTACCGATGGATACCACAATTCTAAATTGTAGCAAAAGTTTTAATCGATATCAGCATATTAGGCATATGCCATTAATAGTCCCAGCAACTCAGGGCGTTCTCGCGATTAAGGTTTCCCGTCTCACAAATTTTCCCTTGGGCTACGCACAGCTTGAGAAGTTGCCGGATGGCGAGAAATACGTTAGAATTTCTGCTGATGTTGAGGGGGAGGATGTGATCCTCGTAAATTCCTTCGCCCACAATCCGGATGAGATGCTGATCGAGACTATTTTTCTCATAGAAACTCTGAAGGATTACAACGCGAAATCCGTCACCGGCGTTTTTCCGTATTTCCCATATTCGAGACAGGATGGAAGATTCATAAAAGGTGAAGCCTATTCCTTAAAAATCGTTGCGGATCTGCTGAGAAATGCGGGATTGGATAGGATGATAGTCGTCGACTTTCACCTCCACAGATTGAAGGATCTGACATCGTTCTTCGGATTCGAAGTTAAAAATCTGACGGCAATGCACAAGCTCGCCGAATTCGCTAATGAAAACTTCGATATGAATGATCCGATCGTGGTTGCTCCGGATGAAGAAGCCGTTCAGTGGGCAAAACTCGTTGCCGATGATTTGGGCTTGAACTACGTTGCGTTGCGGAAGATAAGGATCGATGCCGAGAATGTTATCATAGATTCCGCTCCAAAGGAAGTGGAGGGCAGGGATGTTTTGATAGTGGACGATATGATATCAACGGGCGGAACTGTTATTCAAGCGGTTAAGGCTTTGAAGAGGGCCGGATGCGGAAAGGTCTTCGTAGCCTGCACGCATGCGATACTTGCGAAGGACGCTTTAAAGAAGTTGCTCGAATGCGGGGTTGAAGGGTTGGTTGCCACTGATACGGTTTTAAGTCCGATAAGCCACGTAAGCGTTGCGGACATCATTTCCGAATGCCTTCTGAAGATGTTCGGTTAGCAAACTATTTAGCATCAACGCGCAAACGAAATCGTGTGAAGATAGCCGTCACCGGCAGACCGGGAATAGGAAAGACTACACTCTGCCTGAAGGTTTACGATGCACTTAAGAATAAGCTTGAGATTGAGGGTTTCGTAACGAAGGAAGTTAGGGAGAGGGGAGTTAGAATAGGCTTCAAGCTTATCGATTTGAAGAGCGGGGAGGAGGCTTGGCTCGCCAAGGTTGGATATAGAAGTCCGTTTAAAGTCGGGAAGTACGGCGTAATTCTCGAATCCATCGACAGGTTTGCCGAGAGGATAGAGGGTTACGCCAATGCTGATCTCATCATCTTGGACGAAATAGGTCCGATGGAACTGAAAAGTCGGAAGTTCGTTGAAGCCGTCGAAGGTATATTGGATCGGGATAATCTCCTATTTACCATCCATCTAAAATCTCAGCATCCCCTTCTAAAGAAGATACGCTCGGAATTCGAAGTTATAACGCTGAGCGAAGAGAACAGGAATGCCGTTGCCGATGAAATCGTAAGGAGGTTCACGCATGATGGTTGAGGAGGGAAAGGCTAAGATAAAGCTGAGCAGAGATGTATTCTACAATCCCCGAATGACCTTCTGCAGACATTTGGACGTGTTAGCTTACAAGGTTATATCCGATATAGAGGAAAAGGAAGTAAGATC
Organism: Archaeoglobaceae archaeon; assembly: GCA_027016055.1. Lineage (GTDB taxonomy): Archaea > Halobacteriota > Archaeoglobi > Archaeoglobales > Archaeoglobaceae > WAKM01. Next base: position 4,661 of record JALWBF010000179.1, read on the forward strand.
CCTCGACGCGTTAGCGGCTACTGGCGTAAGGGGGATAAGGGCTCGCTTGGAAGCTGGATTTTCGCCGAGTTTCAACGACAGAAATCCTAAAGCCGTTGAGCTTATAAGGGAGAACCTAAAGCTTAACGGAATTGAAGCCGAAGTATTCAACAGGGATGCAGTTGCCCTTATGAGGGAAAACAGATACACGCACATCGATCTGGATCCCTTCGGTTCTCCGGCGGAGTTCATCGATACCGCATGCCTTTCGGCTTTGAAGTATCTAAGCGTAACAGCAACCGATACGGCTGCCTTGTGCGGTTCAGCCCCGTTGGCCGGCTTAAGGAAATATGCAATCTATGCCGAAAAGACGGAGTTCTATCCAGAGCTTGGACTTAGAACTTTGATAGGTAAGATAGTTAGGGAGGCAACGAAATACGATAAAGCGATCGATGTCCTCGTTTCTTGGGCTAAGGAGCACTATTACAGGGTTCACATAAAGCTTAGGAGATCTGTAGCATTGGCTGGAAAGATATACGAGAACGTGGGATACCTTTTCTACTGCTTCAACTGCGGGAACAGAGAATGGGCTTCAATGGATGGCTCATCTTTCGAGAGATGCAGGTGCGGAGGCAGATTTAAGATGATCGGTCCGCTATGGCTCGGGAAATTGCATGACAAGGAGTTCGTCAGATCGATGATTAGCAAGGTTGGGGAGATGAATGTAGGGGACGATACGAAAGATAAACTGAAAAAGTTTCTGCAGTCGATACACGATGAGATAGATGTTCCTTTCGCTTATACAACTCATCACATCGCGAGGATGCTTAAAACATCTCCGCCTCAGGTTGCCAGAATAATTGAAGAACTGAGGAAGATGGGATATAAGGCTTCGAGGGTTCACTATTCCGGATTTGGATTTAAAACCGATGCGAGCGTGGATGAAGTGAAAAAGATTGTTTTAGCTCTTAACGCCCAGTATTGACTTCGGCTTTCTGGGAATTCTCCTTCTCTTCTTTCCATCCGACGTGTATTTCTGATTAGGGCCAGGTTTCTTATAATTCTGCCACTTCGTCGGAACGAGCCTGTATCCGCCCCTTCTGTTCTTGATCTTAACCCATGTTACGCTGCCAGTCTTACCCATGTTTCTTGCTTTCGACTGCCAACTTAAAAATGTTGTGGTGGCTTAACGCTTGGCAGATCTTCCGAACTTCTCAACGTATCTGCAGAATGCACAGATATCCGAGCTTGAAGTTTCACCGCAAATCCTGCACTTCTTAAGCTCCCATTCCTTCTTAACCCTAACGCTCTTTGCGAGCTTGATCAACCCCCTAACGAAGTTCTGCTTGAATCCCGACCTTTTAGCTTCTATATCGTATATTATCTCCTTCCAGACATCCCTCGGAGCGTGCGGACATTCGTCCGTAACGAATGGAACGTTCAGCGAGAGGACGAACAGCATGTTTTCCTTTTCGCTTCTCTCAAAAAGGGGTCTCGCCCTTGCAATCAATCCGTCGGAACTCTCCGATCTCGGAATTAGTTTCGGAATCCACTCAATTCCACCGCTTAGAACGTTCTTAAAGAAGAAAAGAATCAAATCTTCAGCTGTGTGTCCGGTAGAAATAACGTCAAATCCGTTTAACCTTGCGAATCTGTTCATAAGATACCTCTTAGCTGTTCCGCAGACGGAGCAAACCTTCTTAACATCGACGTCATCGATCGTAAAACCGTATTCCGATAGTTCAACTACATGAATTGGAACATCTAATTCCTCTGCAAGCTCCTCAGCGATTCTTTTCGATTTAACCGAATACTCCCTTATCCCCAAATCGATGTGGAGGATCTCGATGTTGTAGCCGAGTTTTTTTAAAGCGAAAGCCATCGCAGAACTGTCCTTTCCACCCGAAACGCAGGCTAAGATCCTTTCATCCTTCCTCAATAT
>JALWBF010000180.1 GCA_027016055.1 Archaeoglobaceae archaeon
TGAAAAATCATTAACTGAAGAATTAGAAGAGATAAGAGATGATGTCCTTAAAATTGCAAGCGACATAGCAGGAAAAAAAGTGAGCGTACAATCTTTACATGGTTTTTTGGGCGGGAAAAACAATCAATATGTTGATAGCATTCGGTCTCAATTTCCATCACCGAAAGATTTTATCAGCAGGTGGCTCAAAGGACTCTTAGACAAAGTGAAACGCATAGAGGAACAGCAGCGAATAAAATACAATGGGAATATTTACCAGAATACTCCAACCCATAGGATGATCCGTTTTCTAAAAAACGATTTAATTTTTCACTATTTGATTATTTTTCTTAAAAGGAATTTTTATCGAAATTTTACTGAGCGGACTAGAGCAAAGCCGAATGAATGCCATTGGGCACTTTGGTTTGGAGAAAATAAAATACCATGGGGGTTAATTATTGCTCCTGCCTATAGAAATGATGCTTGGACAAATGATGTCAGTGAAATTCGGAGAGCGAATTACATGTACTGGACTATTGAGCATGTGCTCACAACAGGCTTGGTTGACCCTGAAGGGCATGAACCTATAACATTTTCCACTCTCAAAGAATTAATTCAGTTTTACTCAAGTGTTCTTAAACGATTATCTCGATCCAAATATGAGAAAAAAATTGTTGAGCTCTACCTTGATTACTTAAAAAATGCAAATAAGCCCGAAGAAGTACCCTTTTTGATTCCTGAACTTAGATATGCAGGCTTAGAAACAAAACATCTTTATCGCTTAGATTTTTCAGTGCTGAACTCACATACTATGGAATTTACAGGATTTGAACTAAGTCCACAGTCGAGCCATATGGCTGTCAAAGGAGTCAAATCAAAAACACAAAGGAAGATAAATGAAGAACTTAAAACAAAATGGAATAAGGAAATAGCTAAACGCAATAAGTACTTCAAACAATATGGCATTACCACTATAACCTTTGCAGATGAAGATTTAGAGAATATTGAAAATTGCTTTTCGATTATTGAAGAATATTTATCTAAAAGACCAGTGGAGCAGATTTCGTATAAGGAGCAAATTCAAGAACTAGAGGAGTTTGAACTTCTTTAAAGTTACTAAATATATAGAAATTGCACAACAATTGGGTGCAGTTGACCGCCAATCCGCTGCGCTTCTTGGCGGCAACTGACCCACGACGTTAGCCTTCTCGAACGTAGTTACTTATGATTCAATTTAAGCTCATATATACAATCAAAGGGCTATATCATCACGGCAGAAAAAGCCCTATTACCTATACCTATGGTGGGCCACACAATATAAAGATTCTGTTCAAAAAAAGGAGCAAAAAGACATGTCTAAATAATGACGAGTGCAGCACCTGTATAACTCATGGAACATTTAAGGCATCAACAAAAAACAAAAGAATATTACTTTGTATTTCAAGAAATATCATCCCAGAGGAAATGAAAGATAACAGTGATGCAGTCAAGTATTTGGAGAACACGGCAAAGAGCGTTGAGAGAATTGATCTCAAGTATTTCCCCCAACCCTTCAAAGACTATATAAATAATGTTCGAGGAGAGCTTTACGATATACTGAAACGTACTGTTGAATTATTCATGTGGCGTTGTGGTCGCCCTGGTGAACATAAGCCAGTTCTTGTAAGTGGAATGGCATTTTCACTGGATGGAAAAAAGTGGATGAGCGTTCCGCCTGATCTTCACGTAACGGTTAAAGCATTCTCTATTCCACATGTACCGACCAACATCTCTCTAACATTAAAGAAGTTAATAAAAACTATTCACAACCAACCCCTAGGGCATCAAATGATACGTGAGGCCCAAGGACTAGAAAGCTCTAACCCTCGAATATCTATTGTGGTAGCAGTTTCAGCTTTAGAGGTAGCAGTAAAAGAATGTATTTATGCCTTAAACCCTGAAACTAA
>JALWBF010000181.1:0-2039 GCA_027016055.1 Archaeoglobaceae archaeon
GTCCTATCCTGTTGAAGAAAGAGAAACCCCAGGCCATTACCGTAGGTACGTTTCCGACTACGGCTCCCTGCGTCGGAGCTCCCGGGGAAGGAGTATAGGAGTGAGCCGAATTTCCGGCTATATTGGAAGAATTTTCCGGAGAGATCGTTTCGTTGCAGTAAGTTCCAAGCGTATCGGAAATGATGACCAATCTCTTGGGGTGTCCTATTTTGTGCCCCCCGTTGCCGTCCATAGAGGACGAAAAGCCCATAGCCACAAGTATAAGGGCACCTCCTATAAGATATTTGGCAAATCCGAAAAGACCTCTATGCGATCCATCTTCCCCAGTTTTTACGACTCCCATGAAAAAGGTTATTACACCTCCTATAAGGAATATCAGCTTCATGGCCATAAAGTAGTTTTCGTTTTTGAAGAGGGCTACGATGGCGTTGAATATATTCCAGTAGATATCTACCATATGGGGAGAGTCTACATGAAAAAAATAGGTGTCCGGTTCTCCGCTTGCGGCCGAGGCGTTTTGAAGAAAGACAAGCGATGCAAATATGAGAAAGCCGAAAATATTTTTTTGCCGACACTTTGGTTTCATAATATGGACCTTCCTTTGAGGATATCTTCTCTACGTAAGTTTAAGTTATATCTCTTGATAGTTTATCGAAAAAATGACCGTAAAACCACCTTCTTCGGGAGGCGGATACAAGATCGCAAATCTTACCGACTTACAACCTGTAAACATATATTGGGGCGATGGATCACTGTATGTCATATTGAGTAGATTTATGAAAGAAACGGAGAGTAGATTAAAATGAAAATGCAAAGAAACCGATACTTCGGCTTCTTTGCAAATGTTTGTATCAACCACCGGTGCCGGTAGTGGTAGCATCCGGATCGTGGAAAGACGTTGCTCCGATGTCGAAAAACGTATTGACGATACCGACAAGGCCGCCAGCGATCAGAGAAATTAGCACCCCGATGAACAGTACGCTTCCTCTGTGAGTCATTGCGTAGAGAACGAAAGTTCCGATAAAGCCGAAAAGTGCAATTACCTTACCCAGACTTCCTTTCATCCATTTGGTAATAACGTCAAGTAGTTCGGAAAAAGAGTCCGTTTGGGTATCTGCGGCGAAAGCTCCCGTCGCTACGATACCGAGAGCCGCTACAGCAGCCAATTTTTTAAGGCCGTTGCCTCTTCGTTCCGCTTTTTCTACCTTTTCTACCGCATCGATTTGACGTACCATGACGTTCTCCTTTTTTGTTTATTCTTTGATGAGATTGAATTTATCGCCATCGGAAGCGGACACTGGAAATCGCTCTTTTTTGTTGCACAGCTTCAACATATTGTATTTATCCGGAAGTACATATAAAGGCCTTTTGTCCATCAGATAGACTATTTTAGTCTCCTTGTCCATTACTTTGTCCATATTTACGGCATTTCCGTCAGTTTCCAAAATTCCGCTAAGAAGCGCCGTCAAGCACATTTCCACTACCATATCCGTTCCTTTGGCGAAAAATTCTACCGTTCGACGAAAACATACAGCGTGTCTGTTTTTTTCGTCTACTTACTACTATGCGATTTTTCGGACGAGATGATAAAAAAAAAGGTTTCTTTAAAAAAGCGTGGATTATTTCACTTTTTTTTTGTGATAATCTAAATATGATTTCTCTGTAATTTACAGGGGAATATAAATTGACAAAAAGGAGATTGCAATGTTGAATATTAGATTCAAAAGAACTCTTGGTTTTATAGGCGCGGCGCTGCTTTCATCTCATCTTGCAGCAGGGGAAATTTTTCCTTTCGTAGGGTATGAGTACGCCGGGGGATCGGAAGAGAACGTTAAAATATTCGGAGGGCAGCCTATGAAAGAGCTGGTAGGAGACCGGGATACGGAGCATACTCTCAAGCTGGGTCTGACTTCCGATATGAGAAATTTTAACGCCTCGAAGTGGCAGGCAAGGGCATACGCTTTGGTTTGGAGTGCTCCCGATGCAAACGACGAGGTGGGATTTGGCGTAGGGGCCGATTACATTTTGACTTTCTCTTC
>JALWBF010000181.1:2049-5185 GCA_027016055.1 Archaeoglobaceae archaeon
TCCAAACCTTGGATTTGTTATCGGAGGCAGCATCGGTTATGGATGGCAGGATACAAAGGGCAAGACGGTAACCGTAAGCACGGATGCAAGTAAAGTCGGATTTATTATGAACAAACCTATCCATTACGGAAGCTATAAAGCAACTTTTCTGGAGGACAATGCAAACATAAAGATCAATCTGGAACTTGGCCTTACGTATCATGTAAGCAAAAACCTTTCTTTTGATTTAAAGTACCGTCTTGCAAATTCCAGATATGATATGAGTTATTATGTTCATGGGGTGGATTCGCTCAACACCCTAAGCAAAGGGGTGTACGCACACCTTGGAGTAGTTGGGCTGAACTTTCACTTTTAAATTGTCTTTTTTGTAAAATATATGATATAATAAACATTATGGGAAAAATAATACAGCAAGAGAGACTTTCTCCCGGAGCTTTTGCCGAGGGAATGACCAGAATCAACTCTATCCTTACTCCCAACATGAGGATTTCGGAAAGAGACAGGCTGGACACCTATTTCAGCGCCCTTTCCGAATATTCGGACGTGGATTTTCTTAACGGAGTGGATCTCTTTTTAAAAGAATGGGATAGCTCCACTAAGCCTCCGTCCATAAAAAATATCTTGGATTTCGTAGAAAGAGCCAAGTACGATGGACTTGACTCTGATCAGATACATTTAATAAAAGAGATCCAAGAGTATCTGCATAGAGATTGACGTTTTGTTCTGAAAGCGTAATAAAAAACTGAAGACCGTAAACAAGATTTCCGCTTTCAGGGATAAGGGGCATGTTAAAAAGCGTAGAGCGTAAAATGAAAAATCAATCGAAAGAAAGGGGGAAGTAGGTGTTCTTTGGAACGCCGAAAAATCAATGAAGCCAAGTATAAAAAAAACGGAAGTTTTTAAGGAAATGAATGTTAACGTCAGGCCGGAAGCGGTAAAGTCTTTGATAGAGTCCGTTCAAAATATAATTGACTTGGATTCTTTGTACTCTGCGGCTATGACATGTTTTAGAAAAAAAACGATTAAAAGTACCCCTCAGTATGTCAAAGTAATAGAAGCAAACCCCGACAGGCAGCGGGAAGTTTCGATGAAGTTTCTTGAAAAAGTGGTGCTCCCCGTTTGGAAAGAGTGTATTGAGCCGGGAGAGGACAGCATTGCGGCTGCATCGTCCATTTTAAACAAAGAGGATCTGCTGACGTATATATTTGGAATATATCTCGCCGTTCATAGCCAAAACATTTCTGATAAAGAGATAAGTAAAGAAGATTTTATCAAATATACGTTCGCGGAAATGGCCGTTTATGCCGCAAGAAAAGGGACTTTCGCCTGATACCTGTATTTAAGGCAGGTTCTCGGCGATTCGATCCTTTTTGACGCTATTTCAATTTATTAAAGCGTTTCTTGGCACATACCCGTATTCTACATGAAATTCTGGGCTCTCGCTCGATATATCGTTTGTTTTTGCTATCGCCGCAGGTATGTATATACCCCCTTTGACTATTTCGGTAAACTTGTCCGTATTTAGGTCTTTTCTGGAAAACATAAAGGAAACTGTGGGCGTACTGCTCCATAGCATGGAGCAAAAATTGTAGTGAAGAATGATATCTTTATCCGATCCGCTGGGAATTTTTTTGCCGAGAAACTTTTCATCGAAAAAACCGTCTTTATCGAAGTCTATCAAAGTCCCCTTGCAATTTCCTGTGGTTAAATTGTCTTTCTGGACGACAACCGTTTTTTTTAAGACATTCGCTATAGATTTTCCATTCTGGTACGCGTCTTCAAGAGAAGATAGAATATAGGCTTTTTTAGATTCTTCTTCGGCCATAACGCCGGCCCTGTCTTTATCGCTTTTCCATACGTTTGTCAGTGGGCTTAGCAATATTCCAAGTCCTATTGCAGCAAGAGAACCTGCCAGAATCTTTTTATCTATCTTGATCATTTTTCATCCTTACAGGAAGCGAGAGATCCCTAGAAAGGGATCTCTTCTTCGTTGATTTCAATGTTTGGTATGGCCGGTTGCTGCGGTTGACCGTACGCCGGCTGAGGCTGAGGCTGAGGCTGAGGCTGAGCCGGTTGCTGCGGTTGACCGTACGCCGGCTGAGGCTGAGGCTGAGCCGGTTGCTGCGGTTGACCGTACGCTGGCTGAGGCTGAGCCGGTTGCTGTGGCTGACCGTACGCCGGCTGAGGCTGAGGCTGAGGCTGAGCCGGTTGCTGTGGCTGACCGTACGCCGGCTGAGGCTGAGGCTGTCCCCCTCCATTGGCCGTTCCCAAAAGCTCCATGTCTTGCACGTGCACGACATGTTTGCTTCGGGAACTGCCGTCTTGGGCGGTCCACTGGTCCAGAACGAGCTCCCCGCTGATGGCAATCTTCTTGCCTTTGGGGATAAACTTCTGGGCCGTTTCGGCCAGTTTCCCAAAAAAGACAATGTCGATAAACATTGCCTTTTCTACCATCTGGCCATTTTGGTCCCGCCACTTTTTGTTGACCGCGATCGCCGTTTTGGCGATCATTCGTCCATTGGAGGTGTATTTCACCTCCATCTCCCTAGTGGCGTTTCCAACCAAAATCACTTTGTTCATCTGTTCTCCTTTAGTTTATTTTTCTCTTCAAGAGTGAAGAGACTGTAGGGTAATATATCGGTACGATCCGATTTTATGGAGTTTCCCGTTTTTCCTACTATATGTATTATACTATGAAATCAATGATAAGTCAATCTATCCGTTTTTAGAAAGATGCTCTTGGGCCCATCTCTTGACAGCATCATATTCTCCTGAAATACCTTTGGCATCTTTTGGGTTTTTAATGGAGGCGAGAGCCCTCTGGGGAAATTTTTTGTCAAAAATTTTAGTCAAAGAGATGTATGGAATAAGGTCCGGATTCTTTGACCATGAAATTAGGCTCGATTCTACCGTTTTCTCCATGACTTCCATGGAATAGCCGGACCATGCCCAGAATCCTATAGAGTGAAGTGAAGACAGGGAAAGTCGCTGTATGTCCGAGGGCTCTCTGCCGAAGATTTTTGTATACGTTTCTTTGTATTTTCGTATACAAGACTCGATCTCTTTTTTGTGGGCGTATATTTTTTCCAGAAATTTGTTGGCTTCCTCCACTCTTTGGGGGAATTTGGTGTTGTAC
>JALWBF010000181.1:5195-6555 GCA_027016055.1 Archaeoglobaceae archaeon
GTTTCCGGGCGGATATATTTGCTCATTTCTGGATCTTTGCCCCATTTTTCGAAAAAATAGACATGAACATTTATGAAGTCGTTTTCCGAAAAGCCTTTTTTAAGCCATTTTGAAATCATTTTTTTTCTTTTTTCGGTCATCTGTTTGCAGCACCCTGTATATGATTTTAAATGTTCGAATATGTTTCTGGCCGGTCCATCGTCAGTTTTTTGAGGAAGATGTATGGAAAAGGCTTTTTTTGCGGTAGCCTCCATTTTTTCGCTTATTGCCTCTTTTTTTCGAAGCTCTTCTATCATAAAATCGATGGTCTCCCGGTCTAAAAACATTTTGGAAAAAAAAATTCTGGCCGCGGAGGCGTTCCCCTCTTTCAATATAAGGAAAAAAGAGAGGTAGGGGAGCCCCACTCTATCTTCCATCGAACATAAAATTTCTACTATGGCTGCGGTTAGTCTCATCCATCTTTTCGGCGCCCGTAAAAACGCCTACTTACCTCCCTTTGACGTTCTTAATGTAGATCCGTTAAGCTGAGCTTTCAGTCAAGGCTTCTTCTCGGGCGCAACACCCTCGACAAAAAGGCCCCGGCGGTTATGCCGCCTAAATGGTTGTGCCATGCGATAGTTCCTCCCATATCGCCTAAGAAGGCCGGAATATGGAGCGCCGCTATAACGGGGACGTATATTTTCAAAAACCTTTCCATTCCGTCTCTTCTGGCAAGAATATACGAGATCACTCCGAATATCGCTCCGGACGCTCCAATAGTGGTTTTAAGATCGATATATCCAAAGGCTTTTTCTGCCAAAAGATATCCTGTCGTAAAAATGGCGCCGCTCAAACCGGAAAGAAGGTATATGGCGATGAATTTTTCCGCTCCGATTCGTTTTTCATATGGAAGTCCGGCGTCCCCCAGGAAAAACATGTTGATCAGCAGGTGAACAATGCTTGCATGCAAAAACATATAGGTAAAAAATACGAAAAAATACCCTTTTTCTATGGAATTTAGAGATATTCCATAGACGCTTGCAGCATCATGTAGATTCGGAATTGTATAGAAAAATACGATGACATTGGAAATTATAAAAAGAAGCGTGGCCCCCGGAGCTTTCCGAATCGCTTCCCATACATGCATAATCTTTCCTTCTTTTTTTGGGGCGGGAATTTAAAGATTTCCCGCCGTTGAAAACAACTCCTTGAGGTCTGAAAGGTCCAGAGACACGGAAAACGGAAGCCCGTTTTTTCTTTCGGGATGTATTTTCACAAACCGAAACTCTTTTTTGGGATATTTTTCTTTAATTTTGTTTTTAATTTCATATAAATGTGTCACTTTCCCCCCCCCCCCCCCCCCCCCCCCCCCCCCCCCCCC
>JALWBF010000182.1:0-328 GCA_027016055.1 Archaeoglobaceae archaeon
CTTTCTGGATTAGCTTAAAGATATTTCTGTCTCCAAAAAACAGAACATAGGAAAAATATATAAATAAACCAAGTGTGATAAGGAGGAGGACAGAGTCCACCCCCGGTTTGAGTCTATTTAAGGAATTTTGCGTAAACCTCTTTTCCTTTAAATATTGCATTATCTCCTAATTCTTCCTCTATTCTTATTAGCTGGTTATATTTTGCTATTCTATCTGTTCTTGATGCAGAACCTGTTTTAATCTGGCCTGCATTAACAGCAACAGCAAGGTCAGCAATAAATGTGTCTTCCGTTTCCCCTGATCTGTGGGATATAACATTTGTATAGC
>JALWBF010000182.1:338-1917 GCA_027016055.1 Archaeoglobaceae archaeon
GTCTTTGCCAGCTCTATGGCATCTAATGTTTCGGTTAAAGAGCCTATCTGGTTTAATTTTACCAGCACCGAATTTGCCAGACCTTCTTCTATTCCTTTTTTGATAAGCTTTGGATTGGTTGTAAAAAGGTCGTCCCCTACAAGCTGTATTTTATTTCCCAAAGCCTGTGTAAGCTTTTTCCATCCTTCTATATCATCTTCAGCCATACCGTCTTCCAGAGATATGAGGGGGTATGTTCCTGCAATTTCCTCGTAGATGGCTATCATATCATCTGCAGCTAATTCTTCCCCTTCAAATCTATAAACCTTTTTCTCTTTATCATAAAATTCTGTGGAAGCTGCATCTATGGCAAGCAAAACATCTTCCCCTGGCTCGTATCCTGCTTTTTTGATAGCTTCCATAAGAATATCCAGAGCTTCTTTGGTAGAGTTTAGGTTTGGAGCGAAGCCACCTTCGTCTCCAACATTGGTTGAATGTCCTTTTTCTTTTAGAACTTTTTTGAGTGTATGAAAGATTTCAACTCCACATCTTAAAGCTTCTTTAAATCTTGGATTATCAGGGTCTTTTCCTCCAAAAACAGGAACTATCATAAACTCCTGAAAATCAAGATTATTATCTGCATGAACCCCACCGTTTATAACGTTCATAAGAGGCACTGGCAGAACTTTTGCATTTGTTCCACCTATATATCTATAAAGTGGGATTTCAAGCTCTGCAGCAGCTGCCCTTGCAACGGCAAGGCTAACTGCCAGAATTGCGTTAGCACCTAATTTTGATTTGTTTTCTGTGCCATCAAGTTCAAGCATTATTCTATCTATCTCAACCTGATTTAAGGCATCTTCACCTATTAATGCATCTGCTATTGTTTCATTTATATTTTCAACTGCCTTTAAGACTCCTTTTCCTAAAAATCTGTTTTTATCTCCATCTCTCAGTTCAACTGCTTCTGTTTCACCTGTTGAGGCTCCACTTGGAACCATAGCTCTTCCTACAACACCACTTTCCAGAATTACTTCAGCTTCAACTGTAGGATTTCCTCTACTATCAAGAACTTCTCTCCCATAAATATCAACAATTATGGACATTTATTTAACCTCCTTAGTTTTATAGTCTATGGTATGCTGCAATTGCTGCCGCTATGACTGTAGCAAGGTCTTCTGGGTCGCCTTCCTCAGGTTTTAGTTTAAATTTAGGCAGTTTTTTATCTATATATCCTGTATCAAATTTACCTGCCATAAAGTCTTTATCCCTTACAATTTGTCTGAGTAGAGGCAGATTTGTTGGAACACCTCTTACCTGGAACTCATCTAACGCCCTTTTTGCTCTATTTACAGTTTGTTCCCATGTAAGAGCCCAGACTGTAAGCTTGGCAATCATAGAGTCATAGTAAGGAGGGATTATATAATCTTTATAAACTGCTGCATCAATTCTAACTCCAGGTCCACCAGGGGAGTAATAAGAGGTAATTCTTCCTGGGGATGGAGCAAAATTCTTGTTAGGGTCCTCAGCATTTATCCTAAATTCTATGGCATATCCTCTAAATTTGATATCTTCCTGCAGGAATGGTAATTTTTCCCCT
>JALWBF010000183.1 GCA_027016055.1 Archaeoglobaceae archaeon
TGAGTTTCTCAACGTAAGTTATAGTCTTAGTGACTATTCCGTGAAGAACGGTAAGCTCCCTCTTCGTAATTAAAGATCTGCCGAGTATCCTTCTTAAAGCTATTATCGTTCTGTCTATTCTGTGCTTCGGATACCAGACGGCTTTCATTAGCTTTTCGAAGTTCGCAACTAGATTTTCTATGTCCTTAGCTGTTGCATACGTCTTCTCCTCAACCCCGTATCTCCCTTTGCTTAGCTCGTATAAGATAACGGCAACGGCATGACTGACGTTCATAACCGGATATTCCGGATTCGTTGGAATTGTAACGATCATGTGGCAGAGTTCGAGTTCTTCATCGAATAGTCCGTAATCCTCCCTTCCGAAAGCTATAATAGCTTTTCCGTCTTTGTCCTCCAAAAATACCCTAAGCTCTTCGGGGCTGAAAATAGGCCTTCTAATGTATCTCTCCTGAGCCTTAGCGGTAACTCCAGTCGTTCCGATTAGGATGTTCCCGTGTTCAAGTATCTCTTCGAAACTATCCAATCTCACGGCGTTCTCGAGAATATCCTTGGCATGCGCCGCGGTTATGTATGATTGCTCCGTAACTTTGCAGTTATAAAGGTAGAGCTCGCTAAATCCGAAGTTCTTCATAACCCTCGCTATAAAGCCTATGTTCTCAGGTATCTTAAGCTCAACAAGAAGGACGCCGATCTTCATACCAGACTCTCCAGAATTTCGATTAGCTCATGCGGGAGCAAAACTTTCACATTTTTAGCTATATCAAAACTTTCGCACTTCAGCTGGGTAACACGGCTTTTCACCTTCAATTCTTACAATTTTTTTTATATCATTATTATATAATATATCTAATGTTTTCTTAACACCCAATCTCGCTGACTTCGAAAAGAAGTATAAAGCGTAAGCTAAACTCGATTTTCCAGTGGCGTTCTGACCTAGGAATATGTTAATCCTGCTTAAATCAAATTCGATCTCTTTAATGCATCGCCAATTTTTGATCTTTACATGCATAATCTAACCTTACATCGTGACATATTTAAACGTTTGCTCAGAGTATCATCTTAGCTATTTCGAGGGCTTTAAGTATGTGATCCCTCGCATTCTCTTCAACTACATCTTCGTGCCCCGGATATAAAACCGATACATCCAATTTTGCTAGCTTCTCCAGCGAACTTATCAGCTCGAACTTGTTACCTCCGGGCAGGTCAACCCTTCCGAAGGCACCGTGAGCGAAGACGGTATCCCCGCTGAAGAGCCATTTCCTGTTCGGCTCGTAGTAGCATACGCTTCCCGGAGTGTGTCCGGGGGTGTGAATAACCTCAAGCTCAATCTCGCCGAGTCTGAATCTTTCTCCTCCCTTCACAAGCACATCCGGCTCGACGTAGAATCTGTATCCGAAAAGCGTGTATCCGCTCTTAAGCAGTTCGAACTCTCTCTCGTGCATCACTATCTTACAGCCGAACCAGCGTTTCAGATCTACGCAGGCCATGGCGTGATCGAAATGTGAGTGCGTTAGGAATACGAACTCTATCTCCTTTGGATTTATGTGTTTGCTTAAGGCTTTGACTATAAACGACGAATCTCCTCCGGCATCGATCAGACTCGGAACATCATCGAGCAGGAGGTAAGCGTTCGCCATGAGTGGAGGTGTAACGATTCTTATCGGTCGCATAATCGAAATACGTTATAGCTATTTTAACAATTTTTTCGGCGTATCTAATTCACAATTATTAAATATTATTTATTCTTCATCAATAATGATGAGATGGAAGTATATATTGCCCCTGGTTCTGGTAGCGTTGCTACTGGCTGGCTGTGCAGGAACTCAGGAACAGGTGAAACCGATTGAGAAATCAACTGAGCAGACATCCGGAGAGCAGTCTGGTGAGACCTCGAAGTGTGAGTTTCCACCAAATATTCACGCTAATCCGATAACCGAGTGGAATAAGAAGCATACGATGCCTGATATCGACCCGACAGCTTTCGTTCATCCTTACGCAACTGTGATCGGTGATGTTCACATCGGTAAGTATGTCTGCGTTTCACCACACGCTTCAATAAGGGGAGATGAGGGTATGCCGATCTACATCGGAGATTATTCGAACGTTCAGGATGGTGTGGTTATCCACGCTTTGGAGACTTACGATAAGGAAGGCAAGCCGATTGAAAAGAACCTGATCGAAGTTAACGGTAAGAAGTATGCTGTTTACATCGGAAATAACGTATCTCTTGCTCACCAGTGCCAAATTCATGGACCAGCTTACATAGGTGACCACACCTTCGTCGGCATGCAGGCTCTTGTGTTCAGAGCTAAGATCGGAAGCAATTGTGTAATAGAGCCCGGTGCAAAGATAATTGGAAGAAACGGAATAATAACAATCCCAGACGGTAAATACGTCCCAGCTGGATCTGTTATCACCACGCAGGAACAGGCTGACAACTTGCCGAACATAACGGAAGACTATCCCTTCAAGACTACAAACAAGGCTGTTGTCCACGTTAACGTCGAACTTGCACACGGATACAACGAGATGTTTAAGAGTGAGTAAATTTTCTAAATAATTTTTTAATTTTTATTTTACTTTAACAAAAATTTGCCTAAGTTTTTATGAACCTTTCAAGATCGGACTTGAGCAACCTCCTAATTTCCTCTGGATCATCCGCATTTAAGCCGAAGTAAACTGCGAAGTCTCTAGTAGTCGTCAGAACTTTCGTTCTGCCTTTCTTCTCCGCCTTAATGAATCCAAGCTCCTCAAGCTTTTTAACGTGCTCGTAGCAACGATTACCTCTTATCTTAGCAAGCTTACTGAGTTCTATGGGCTGCCTTACTGCTATGATTGCCAGTGTTCTTAAACATCCCTTATCGAGCTCGCTTTCAACGAATTTGCCCACGAACTTCTGATAGGCCGGCTTAACCCTCATTAAGAACTTATCCTTAATCTTAACTATTTCTATCGCGGAGTCTCTGGAAGAATACTCCTCGATTAACTTCTGAAGTGCGGATTCTACTTCCCTAACGCTCCTCTTAGCGATCCTCGCAATGCTTATCGATGAAAGCGGTTCCGTTGCTGAAAAAAGAATCGCTTCGACGATCCTAACTGTATCCATATAACTAGCTGAGCGGCTTGATTTTTATATCTTCGTAAAACCTCTCCTGAGATAACTCTATTTTCCTCCGGTATGCCAAATGCAGAATTGAAATATAATACGATACAACTTTGCCTAAATCGAAGCCTCTTGTGAGTTTAAAGAAAGAAATAACCGGCCTGAGCCTAAACTCCCTCAATATTTCTTCGTAAACTTTGTTTATCTTCTCCTCTATGTCCTCCTCATGCGGAACATCCAAGATATTCTCTTCGGCTTTCGCTTTTACAACTCTTCGTTTTCTCTTCTTTACTTCAAGCATCTCAGCCCTCCTAAGTTCTCTTATTAACTCATGCAGCGTCGTGTATCTCCTCGGTTTCTTCGGCTTTATCTCAGGAATTCCTATCGGATCTTCTATGGATATATCAAAATTATCAAAATTCGGATCGATTTCCGGCAGATCTTCCTCAAATTCTTCCTCATCAAATACAGCCTCATTCACAAGTATCTCCGCTTTCATTCTGATCAGAATAGCCGCGTAAAGCAGAACCCTTGCCGAAAATCTCAGATCCAATTCTTCCACCTTCTTAAGGAATTTATCCGCTAACTCAACCACATCTATGTTCCAAGGATCAATTTCTCCCTTCTTAGCCATGTCCACAATTATCTCAATCGGATCGCCGTAACCATCGATGAGTCCTCACCCCTTGTAACACCTATTATCGCATCGGCCATTTCGAGCATAGGCTTCCTAAGAGAAATTACGATGAACTGGGCATCCTTCGAAAGCCTCTTTATCATCTTAGCAACTCTGCCAACATTCACGCCGTCTAAAAACATGTCGACCTCATCGAAAACGTAGAAAGGAGCCGGCTTATACCTTTGAATTGCGAATATCAAGGCTAAGGCCGCCAAGCTCTTCTCTCCGCCGCTCATAGCCTCAAGCTTCTGAACCCTCTTCCCGAACGGCTTAAACCTTATGTGCAAACCGCTGTTGAAGGGATCATCCCCGTCCAAATACAGCTCTCCCTCCCCGTTCGCAAGCTCCTTAACGATTTCCTTGAAGTTCTCATTTATCGCGTTAAAGACCTTAAAGAATGCTTCTTTCTTCATACGCTCGTATCTCTTTATTCTATCAATGATTTCCTTTCTTTCCTTCTCAAGTATCGCCTTCTTATTCAGCAGATCGTCCCTCCTCGCTTTGACCTCTTCATATTCCTGAATGGCCTTCATGTTAACATCGCCGAACTCTGCAATCTGAGCTTCGATCTCCTTAAGCCTTTTCTCAACTATTGCAAGAGGCGGGAGATCTTCAATTTCAACAGCCTCAAAACCTTCAAGCTCCTTGGAAACCTCATTCAGCTCTCTATTCTTGGCATTTAACCTTTCTTCAATCGCCCTTATTCCGAACTCAGCCTTCGACCTCTCGCCTTCAAGCCTTCTGATTTCATCCAAAATCTTATCCCTCTCCATTCTTAGCCTCTTAGCTTCCCTGCTTACCTCTTCCTCCTTCTCACTTAGCTTTTCCAGTTTAAGCTTAAGTTCCTCGATTCTCTTTCTGCCGTTCTCGATTTCCCTACGAATTTCTTCACTTCTAAAATCGATCCGCCTTAATCCATCCTCTTTCTCCTCAATGCTTCTTTCTATTTGCTCCCTTCTAAGTTCCGCATTCTTAAGTCTGCTTTCTACGTTCGTCAGAATCTCCTTATTCCTTGAATATTCCTCCTTAAGCTTTTCCAACTCTTCGCTAAGCTTCGCAACTTCGCTATCCTTCATTTTACCTTCAAGACCTTCGATTTCATCCCTAAGCCTTGCAATTATTTTCTCTACATCCTTAAGCTCCTCCTCAACCCTCTCAGCTTCGGAATAGAGTTCAGCCATCTCTATCCTTTTTTCGCTGAGCTTGAGCTTTATAGAATCCAGAAGCTTTTGGGAGTCTTCAATCTTAGAATTCAATGCCGATATTTCGCTCTTAAGCTGTGCAATTGTCAAATTCAAATCTTCGATTTCGGCTTGTATAGACCTTCTTAGATTTTCTTCCCTCTTCAGCTCATCGAATATCTCCTCCTTCCTCCGCATCAAACTGTTGATTTCTTCTTTAAGCTTGCTCTCCTTATTAAGCAACTCCTTGGAAATCAGAACACCCTTCCTCTTCTGAACGCTTCCGCCGGTGATTATTCCGCTCTTCTCTATTAAATCCCCCTCGAGCGTCACTATCCTTCTTCCGTCCATTAACCTCTTAGCCGTATCTATGCTATCGACTACCAGCGTATCCCTGTAGATGAATTCGAAGACCGGTTTAAACTTTTTATCGCATTTTATTAAATTGACGGCATAATCGATTACGCCTTGTTCTCTCAAAATAGAGTAGTCCAAATATAAGCTGACGTTCCTTATCTTGTTCAGAGGTATGAAGCTCGCTCTACCGCCGTCGATCCTCTTCAGATACTTTATAGCCTCGACCGCATCATCTTCAGTTTCAACAACTATGAACTGCAAGGCGTTTCCGGCAGCTACTTCCAAAGCTAAGGCGAATTCCTCCTTAACTTCCCCAAGCTGAGCTACAGTTCCGTGAACGTTTCTGAGAATTCCCTTCTCCTTTGCCTCCAAAACCAATTCTACTGCCTTGGAAAACCTCTCCATTGCCGAAAGCTCAGTCCTGACTTTCGTAAGCTCTATCTCCTTGCTTTTGATTTCTTCCTCAATTCTCGCAAGTTCATCCCTTAAGGCGAATATCTTCTTATCTACCTCGTTTCTTCTATCCGTCAAAGCCCTCAATTTCCTTTCCACGCTTTCGAGCTCAGCCTTCTTACGCTTCAGCTCATCGAATAAGTTTTCGATCTTTATCCTTTCCTTCTCAAGCTCGAGATCGTCGATTTCCATTCCTATTCTTCTTAAGGCTTCAAGCAGTCGATCCCTCTTTCTTATAAGCTCGCTTCTCCTTTCTTTAAACCTATCAAGCTCCTCCTTCTTGCTGATCAACTTATCGTTCAGCTGTTTAAATTGCTCCCCTACTTCCTCAAGCTTTATTTTGACTAATTCTATCTTCTGACGATTTTCCTCAACCAAACTGCTTATACTTGCCCTCTGAATCAACAACTCCTCGATTTCCTTCTTAACCCCCTCAAGCTCATCCCTCAACTTTGAAATGCTAAGCAAGATCTGCGTTCTCTCCTCTTCGAGCTTTTTCAGTTCATTGCAATATATCTCTTCAGATCTTTTTATGGCTTCGATTTCAGATTTTATCTTTAAAATCTCATTCTGAATCTGCTTGAATCTAACGTCTCCGATCTTAGCAATCTTCTCCGAAAGCTCTTCAGCTTTTCCATTCAGCTCCTGAAGTCTAAGGTTGATCTTGATAATATTCTTAGTAAGTTCGTCCTTTTCAAGTTCGAGCTGTTCTATCTCCCTTTCAAGCGATTCCTTCCTATTTTTTAAGCTTAAATACCTATGGGCTTTAAGAT
>JALWBF010000184.1 GCA_027016055.1 Archaeoglobaceae archaeon
GAAAGATATAACAATTTCTAAAAACCTATAATTCAAGCTTGAGTCATGGAGATACTGAACGATAGGTTTAGGATTTTCTTGGATGCAAAGGTGCTCGAATTCAAGCCGGGATTTGCGAGGGTTGAGGGAATAGTTAAGGAGGAGTTCACGAACTTCCACGGTTTTTGCCACGGAGGATATCTGATCTCGCTCGCGGACTTCGCTTTGGGATTGGCTGCGAATTCCGATGGAGTAAAGAGGTTTGCGGTTTCGATAAGCATGGACTTTCTAACGCCGGCATTTGTCGGAGATGTGCTTATCGCAGAGGCAAAGGTAGTTAAAGCTGGGAAGAGGATTTCGTTTTACGAGATGGTGATTTTAAGAGGGGACGATGTCATAGCAAAAGGGAGAGCGATAGTATATTCAAGAGAAAATAAAAAATAAATTATCTAATCCTGTCGATTCCGAACTTCCTTCTTATATTTTCTACAGTTTCATTTTTCTGTGGGATTTCTCCATCCGGCTCGTATCTTGACAGAAGATTCGGAGACTTAACTCCGGTCATTATAGCCATGACTCTGACCATCCCCTCAAGTTCATCCTCTATCCTTGCACCCCATATTACGTTCGCGTTTACGTCGATTTCAAAAGTCAGCTCCCTTACTATTTCTTCAGCCTCCTTAATCGTCAGATCGTTTCCTCCCGAAATATGTATGAGCGCACCCTTTGCACCTCTGAAATCAACTTCGAGTAGCGGATGGTTGAGGCAGTCCCTTACGACATCCTTAGCTTTCGATTGCGATTTTGATTCGCCAACAAGCATCACGGCAACTCCGCCGTTCTCCATAACGGCCTTAACATCGGCGAAGTCGATGTTCATAAGGGATGGACGAGTGATGGTATCGGTAATCCCCTTTATCGTTTCGGCTATTAACTGATCCATGACGCTGAAAGCCTGCTCTATCGGAAGATTCGGCACGTATTCAAGTAGCTTGTTGTTGTCCAAAACTACGACGGTATCAGAATACTTCCTAAGCTCTTCCAATCCTTCAGCAGCCTTCTTTAGCCTCGCCCTCTCAACTAAGAACGGCATGTTGGCCATGCTTATTACTATAGCCCCCTGTTGCTTCGCAACCTCAGCTATAACCGGAGCCGCTCCTGTTCCTGTTCCTCCGCCCATTCCGGCACATATGAAAACCATGTTGGCATCAGCCAGAAGTTGCTCGAAAACTCCTCTCGCCATCTCAGCCGCTTTTCTGCCTATATCCGGATAACCCCCAGCTCCCAAACCGCGGGTGATACTCCTTCCTATTAAAACCTTCTTATCTGCTTTTGTTATCAACAGATGTTGCTTGTCCGTATTTACGGCAACTGTTAAAACGCCATCAACACCTATGTTCTTCAACCTCGTTACGGTATTGTTTCCGGAACCACCAACTCCAACGACAACTATCTTCGGCACATCAAAATCCTTGGCTACCTTTTCTTCCAACTTCTCCTTCTGATAATATTCCTGAGCCTTAACAACAAAAGATTTCATAACCATTCCTCCTAAATATACGGACGCATATTCTGCTGTCTTTCAATAAGCTTAGCCTTCTCAGCCAATAGCTTACGAATTGCATCTCTAATAGCTTCACTGACAGA
The DNA here is from genome assembly GCA_027016055.1 of Archaeoglobaceae archaeon. Taxonomy (GTDB): domain Archaea; phylum Halobacteriota; class Archaeoglobi; order Archaeoglobales; family Archaeoglobaceae; genus WAKM01. Next base: position 1,627 of record JALWBF010000184.1, read on the forward strand.
GGCGTATTCTCCCATCTGGACGAGAGCCTCCAGCATTTCATAATGCTGATCCGTAAGCCTGATCGAGATCTTTCTCATTTCGGCTCACCTAAATATATTGTCTTACACGTGTGTGCTCGTTGACATCCATGTGTGGTCAGTTCATGGTTCATTTGTCCGACATTGTCGGACAATAGTCGGACTCCAAAATATATAAGCATTTTGGTTTCAGTATTATATGAGCTCATAAAAGATGAAACCGAAAATACGGCAAAAACGAAAATGGATATGAAAGGAGATTTGGAACAAAACGATTCTATGAAATCTTTTGACAAAAAAATATGTGAGAGTAAATATTATCTTGTCATTTTATAAATTGATGTCTAATTATCGTTATCATGATCATATGGCAAATCCCAACGCTTACTCGGATCACCCTTAACGTATTTTTCGATCAGCCTATCTTCCAAATCCAAATCAAACAAATTAGCCAAGCTTAGAACCATGAAGAGAACATCTACAAGCTCTTCCTTGATATTATCCCTCTCACGCTTGCGAACGGCTTCGGCAAGCTCTCCGATCTCTTCGAATAAAACAGCAAGCAGGAAAAGTTCTCCCGATTTGGAATCTATCTCGTAATATTTCTCCCTAATCATCCTTTGAATTTCTCGCAATTCCATGGATCGACTTGGGAGGTTAGATTTAAATATCATTATTTGTTCTTTAGAATTGGGATGGCTGAAGAGATTCCTGAAGGAAAATTTACGCATGAATACGTAGTAATCGGTTGCGGTGGAACCGGGTTTAGTGTTGTTAAGGAGCTCGTAAGAAGAGGTAAAAAAGTTTTAGCCGTGGATGTCTCAAAAGAAAGGGTCGAAATCCTTAGGGATGAAAATTACGATGCGATCGTCGGTGATGCGAGGGATGAAACACTCTACGAAAACTTGGACTTCGACAGGGTTTCGGTGATATTGTTGCTCACATCGGATGTTGAGGTAAACAGGGAAGCGATAGAGATCGTAAGGAGATACAGCAAGGAGGTGTTCATAATAGCAAAGGCTCCAAGTCCAAAGCTTAAGGAGGAACTTGAGCATGCAGGAGCTGATTTCGTCGTTGTTCCGTCCGAAGCAATAAAGAATGCGGTGATAGATGCCATAAAGAGAATAGACTCGTTCAGAAAGCTAAAGAAGTTTAAGAAAATCTTGGAAAGCGTGAAGGGTGGTAAATTGGGTATTTTCACCCACGACAATCCCGATCCGGATGCCATCTCATCAGCATTCGCTTTGAAGGAGATAGCCAAGAGGTTCGGAGTCAATGCGGACATAATTTATTACGGTGAGATCCTGCATCAGGAAAATAGGGCTATGGTCAATCTTCTCGAAATTCCATTGCTTAGGGGAGATGAGGTCGATCTCTCGCAATACACAAAGTTTGCGCTCGTGGACTGCTCCGCTCCGGGCGTGAACAACTCTATTCCGAGGGATATAAAGATAAGCATAGTGATAGATCATCATCCTGCCGAGAACGTTGAGGCTGAATACGTTGATATCAGAACAGATGTCGGAGCCGCTGCGACTATAATGACTGAATATCTTAGGGAACTCAAAATAGTTCCGAGCAGAATCCTTGCGACAGCTTTGTTTTTCGGAATAAAGAGCGAAACCGACGAGTTCAAAAGGAACACGAGAACATCCGACTTCTACGCTGCGGCTTACCTCTATCCTTTCGTCGATCATGAGATGATAGAGAAGATGGAAGGTCCCGCGATTTCAACCGAAACGCTCGACGTTTTGGGAACCGCTATAAAGAACAGACAGATATACTCGAGTTTCCTGATCAGCTTCGCCGGTTTTATAAATGATAGGGATGCACTTCCGCAGGCTGCGGACTTCTTGCTTAGGCTTGAGGGAATATCGACCGTTCTAGTTTTCGGAGTTATAAAGGATACAGTCTATCTGTCGGCGAGGAACAAGGACGTCAGAATAAACATTGGTGAAGTTCTCAGGAGAGCTTTCGGAGATGTTGGAAGCGCCGGCGGGCACGCGCATGCTGCTGGTGGGCAAATTCCGTTGGGAATCTTCGGTGACGTTTCGGATAGAGAAGCCCTTAGCAAACTTCTGACCGAAGCTATAAAGAGGAGATTTTTGAGTGCTTTGGGTGTTGAGGTCAAAGAATAATTGTTATTTATGATGATTTTAGAGTAGAAACGGATGAAGGTAAAGTTAGATGATACGTTCGCCGAGGCGTTCGATATTAAGATTTCGAGAATTCTTATTACCGCATTCGATTACGAACTGGCTTTCTCATGCGCTAAGGAGGCTACCGGCTTTGCGACGTCGATCATCATGTGCCCGGCTGAAGCCGGAATAGACAAAGCGGCAAAGCCCGATGAAACTCCGGATGGAAGGGCAGGAGTATACATAATGATCTGCCATCCGAGCGAAGAGAAGTTGGAAAAACAGCTTCTGGCAAGAGTAGGGCAGTGCATATTACCGGCACCGACGACAGCGGTATTTAACGGATTGCCGAATGCTGAGAAAAAATTCAGAATAGGATACAAGATCAAGTTCTTCGGAGACGGGTTTGAGGAGGAAGTAGAGATAAACGGAAGGAAGTGCTGGAAGATTCCGATAATGGAAGGTGAATTCATAATCGAGGACAGTTTGGGCTATACTGATGGAATTGCTGGAGGAAATTTTATAATAATGGCTGAAAGTCAAGCTTCCGCATTGATGGCTGCAAAAGCCGCTGTTGATGCGATATCAAATGTAGAGGGAGTTATAACTCCGTTTCCGATAGTGGCTTCGGGCTCCAAAGTCGGATCGAGATACAAATTCTTGAAGGCTTCAACCAACGAAAGGTTCTGTCCGACTTTGAGGAACAAAGTCGAATCGGAATTACCTTCGAACGTCAAGGGCGTTTACGAGATCGTTATAAACGGGATCAGCTTAGATGCTGTGAAGGAGGCTATGAGAGTCGGGATATTGGCTGCTATGAAAATACCGGGTGTAGTTAAGATAACGGCTGCAAACTTCGAAGGAAAGCTCGGAAGGTATAAGATATGGCTTAACGAATTGTTCGATTAATTTTATAATATATCATAAAACATCAACTTTTGAGCTGTAAAAAGGTTTATTACGGTTCTTGACAGAATAAGAATTAGTGATAGTATGAGGACGTTCGATTGGAAATCGTATAAGGATAAGGGGAAGGAAAAGGAGAAGATGAAGGACGAGAAGTTGCTCGAGCAGAATCTTGAGGATTTGAAGGAGGAAGCCCTGAAGCCGGGGGGTGGGAAGGATCTTAGAGAAATTGCAAAAGAAGTCCTCACAGAAGAGGATTAAATTGAAGTTCGTCGGGGGTTTTGATATAAAGGAGAAGGAGTTGGAGGTTGAAGAGGGAACGAGGTATTCGGAAGTGCTGTCAAGCTTGGGAATAAATCCTGAGACCGTCGTTTTGGTTAAGGACAACACCCCTATTCCCATCGACGATTTCGTTGAAGATGGTGAAGTTGTAGTTATGAGGGTGATTTCGGGCGGTTAATTTTTAACATAGAAGCACTCTCCAGAATATACCCTTGTAACTTTTCCGTCCTTTTCGAGCAAAAGAGCTCCGTCTTCATCTATATCTACCGCTTTACCTCTGTATTCCCTGCCGGCAATCCTTACAACGACTTGCCTTCCGAGCGTATCCGAAAGCTCCTTCCACCTCTCCCTTATCTTCCCCCACTCCCCGTTGATAAGCATCTCATAATACTTGGCAAAATTTCTCAAAACCTTACCGAGGATTTCGGATCGATTAAGCTCTCTTCCGTGAACATCCTTAAGCGATATTGCGTTGAACTCCTTTGGAGCTTGATTGTTCACGTTTATTCCGATTCCGACGATTATCAGAGGATTCTCCACTTCCCCAGCGAGCTCGCATAGAATTCCGCAGACCTTCTTTCCATCTATCAGAACATCGTTCGTCCACTTCAATCTTCCTCCAACTACTTCCGCAACAGCAACACCGGCTGTAAGCGTTAGCTTCGGTATGTCCTCTATTCTTAATGATTTCGGAAGAGTAAGAGAGAAGTAAAGACCGCCCGGCTCGCTGATCCATTTCCTTCCAAATCTCCCCCTTCCGGCAGTCTGTCTTTCGGCTATAACAAGAACACCCGGCTTCTTCAGCTCTTTGGCTCTAACGTTCGTGGAATCCGTGACATCGTAGTAGTGTATTTCTCTTATAAGATTCCGCAGATCACGACATACCTTGGCAACCTCATAAGGTGAGAGATCGGGAGCTTCAACGAGCTTGTAGCCAACCTTTCTCTTAGCGGAGATCTTGTATCCCATCTTTTCCAACTTCTTGATCATCTTCCAAACGGACGTTCTGCTAATCCCCAATTCCTCCGCAATCCTCTGACCCGAAGCACCTTTTTCGAGCATCCTTATGAGTTTGAGTGTCTTATCGTCGGGGATTATCTTCATGGCATTGCGTTAACATAACGACATAATAAAATATTGAGAAATTCTACATTGGTCGATGAAGATCGCGGTGCTTGGGGGGACCGGAAGCTTAGGTAGAGGTCTCGCTTTGAGGCTTGCGAGCTTGGGTTACGATGTTATTGTCGGATCGAGAGATGTCAGGAAGGCTGAGGCTAAGGCTGAAGAGTATGGAAAAATTTTGGGAGTTAATATTAAAGGTTTGGATAATAAAAAGGCTGCTATGGAGTGCGATATTGCTATAATAACGATCCCTTGGAAGTATGCATTTGACACAGCGGAAAGCCTTAAGGATGAGCTTGCAAAAAAAATCGTCGTTTCTCCGATAGTTCCAATGGAAAAATCCGCCAACGGCTTCGTTTATGTAAATTTGCCCGAAGGTTCCGCAGCCGAGAAGTTGGCGTCCATTTTGCCAGATAGCATTATAGTGGCTGCGTCTCA
>JALWBF010000185.1:0-553 GCA_027016055.1 Archaeoglobaceae archaeon
TATTTCTTCATCGGCATTTTCTGCAATTTTAACCTCATCAACAAACCAAGCATTACCTAAAGCTGTTGGTCGTGCTTGTGCTAAAGTATTACTTTGTTCGCGAGTATTTTTATCATATTCATACTGGACAATATATTTGGTGTTCAGCATATCCAACACCTTTTGATTGTTTTTGCTTAACGCTGAGTCTATCAACTCTTGATACCGCTTCATTTTCGCTCCGTGATATCCGCCTATGGATTTAAAGAAAAAACTTGTTCTCGACTCATTGAAAGGGTTATTAACCGTAAACACTCTAAAATCGGTATATTTATTTAGCACTTTAAATTTGATTGCATCAGCTTGTCTTGGGTCTAATCCATCTTCACTTTGTTCATTAGCAACTCTCAAAAGAGAATCCATTTCTGCCAAAGCTTTTGGGTTATTAGCCAATTCTTGTTGAAGAATCATATAATCTCCTGAAAAAGCTCTGTATGGAATATCATTTTCTATTTGTTCTACCCAAAAACGCCCACCGTTGTCGTAGTCTTCATTGTTAACATAACTTTTGTTG
>JALWBF010000185.1:563-1018 GCA_027016055.1 Archaeoglobaceae archaeon
GATAATAATAAAAATATCAGTCCTCGGAAAATATCTGAACGGAAAATAGAAATTCGTACCTCTTTTAGGAAAGGATAGTACTCATTATTGTAAAACGACATTATCTGCATTTGTTGTTGCGGATCCATACCAGGTTGCACTTGATTAAGGTAATCAACCGTCAGTTTTCCTTGCCCTTCGGGGAAGAAGCTAAAAAACGTATCCGGCATAAGAGCCATAATAATAAGCAACAATACAAAACCTCCTGTAATATAATAGAACCCTTTTATATTATTGAGTACCTTTTCCCTGTTTTTTATCAAATAATTTAAGAATAAAATCCCCAACAATGGTAAAACCAACTCAGCAACCACTAAAATCATACTCGGCGAACGAAACTTATTATACCCTGGTACATAATCCAAGAAAATATCAGTTAACCACATCATATTTCGCCCCCACGAAAGCATAATAGT
>JALWBF010000185.1:1028-1911 GCA_027016055.1 Archaeoglobaceae archaeon
CATAATAGTTAAAACCATTACACCAAAAAGGTACCATTTGGTTCTGTCTTCCAAATAATACATCGATAGCAAGAATAAATAAACAATTACAATCCCCGCATATACATTACCAGAAGTAAAGCCTTGATCTCCCCAGTAGGAAGTTTCGTTAGGTATTTGATTAAATACTTGTTGTTTTACCGCAGGATTTAATCCATCTGCAAGAGCTTCTAAAGACTCTTCAGAAACCTTATCGGGATGTAACATTGCTAAAGGTGCACTCGCACCACCTTTAACATAAGGTAGCAATAAACTAAAGGTTTCTCCTGTTCCATAACTCCACGCTGTTACATAATCTTTATCCAATCCTGTGGTATGATTATCACCCTTTAACGTTAATTCGCTTTTCCCTCGTGTAGAATAAGGTACATATTCATAAGCCCCCCAAAGACTACCTAAAGAAGTAACAATTGAAAGCAATAAAAAACCTACTAAAATTGCAGATGTTTTAAAAAATTCAGGCAGTTCTTTTTTTATCAGTTGACGAACAAACTCACTTAAAACAAAAGCTAAAATTAGCATTACCATGTAGTAAGTAATCTGCAAGTGAGTAGCTAGTATTTCCAGTGCCATAAAAAGTGAGAACAATGCTCCCCCAAGTAGTCGTTTCCCTCTATATGCTAAAACAACTCCCGCCATAGTCGGTGGCATATAAGCAATGGCAATAGCTTTTGTGATATGTCCTGCTTGTAAAATAATAAAGAAATAACTGGAGAAACAAAAGGCTATTGCCCCCAGTATTGCCAGTCGATAATCCACTTTAAAACTCAATAGAAGGATGTAAAATCCAACCATGTAAATAAAAAGATAGCCAACAGGATTAAAATTCCCCACAACTAATAGC
>JALWBF010000186.1 GCA_027016055.1 Archaeoglobaceae archaeon
AAGATCGTAGTCGTTCATTAGAGGGATAAAGTTGACTTCATGACGGCTTTGAAGTTCAGTATCTATGAGGTTGCGCAGATTTTCAAGAGAATCGTTTGAAGAGTTTATAAAAACTGTTTTCGGTTCTTTGTTTTTTGCAGGGATGTAGCCCAGATAGTGGTTATTGAACAGCTCTTTTTTTAAGAAAGGATCATTGGCGAAAACTTTGACCGGTTTTTGCCAGATACCCAGTCTAAAGAGTAAAATTTTTGTAAATCTTTTTAAAAAAGGAATTAAAAAAGCCATAATAAAAAATGAAAAAACAATAACTATTCTTGAATAGTTTTGTACACTTTTTGTCAAAGCCAAATATGCCAGAACAATGATGAGGCTGAAAAAGAGTGCTTTAAATACAAGTCTGCTTTCATGCCAGAAGTCATAACGGTGAGTGTAGATGCCTTCATATGCCAGTATGGTAATGGTAACGATGTATATTGGCCAAAATTTGAGATAGTTTGATAAGTCTATATAGTGTGTATTGCTTAGTAAATTGAAAGAGTCCATTATATTTCGAAGCTCGAAAGCCAGAACTATAGCCAGCACAATAGCCATCAGGTCAACAAATATAAAAACTATTCTCGACAGTATCTCTTTCATCGCTTCCGAATCTTTTTAGCGAATTATATCTAAACTCAGTTACGGCTGAAGTCGTCGTCTAGCCGAACTATGTCGTCTTCACCGGTGTACTCCCCCACCTGAGCTTCAATCAGAACGACAGGAATCTTTCCCTCATTCGCGAGACGATGGACCTCTCCCATTTTTATGTATGTAGACTCGTTCGGACGGATGAGCTTGGTTTCGTCGCCGACCGTTACGGTAGCGGTGCCGCTGACGACTATCCAGTGTTCGCTGCGATGAAAATGTTTCTGCAGGCTGAGGCGTTTTCCCGGTTTTACGACGATCCGCTTTATCTTGTAGCCAGGTGTATCTTCGAGTACCGTATACGTTCCCCACGGACGGTGGGCGGTTAGGTGAACGGTGGGCAGATCGGAGCCTTTTCGTTTAAGTTCGTTCACTATCTTCTTGACATTTTGTGAACGACCTTTGCGGCTAATCAGCAGAGCGTCGGCGGTATCTACGATTATCAGATCTTCCACATCGACGGTGGCTACGGTTCTGTCGCTTCCGATTACGAGATTGTTTTTCGACTCGAGCGAGACATGGTTTTCGTTTAGCGTATTTCCGTTTTCGTCTTTGGGCAGCTCTTCATAAAGGGCATCGAAGCTCCCCAGGTCGCTCCACCCTATATCGCACGGAACCACTTTTACTATGTCGCTTCTCTCCATCACGGCGTAGTCGATGCTCTCTTCGGGAATTGCAGCCATATCCTCATAGCCGATTCGGATAAGATGGGGTTCAGAGTTCGGGGTTCCGGGTTTGGATTTTGCATTGGTGTAAGCTCTTTCGCACGCTTCGTAGATTTCGGGGGCATGTTTTTTTAGCTCTTCCATATAGACGCCTGCTTTGAAGCAGAATATGCCGGAGTTCCAAACGTAGCGCGTAGCGCGTAGCTTGTCGCTTGTAGATTTTTTATTGGCTTCCAGATATTTTTGGGCTGTTTCCAAATCTGGTTTTTCATGAAACTTGGCGACATCGTATCCTTTGCCTCCGAACTCCGAACCCTGAACCACGAACTCTATGTATCCAAACCCTGTTTCGGGATATGACGGCTCGATGCCGAAAGTGACGAGGTATCCATCTTCGGCCAGCTTTTCGGCGGTTCGGACCGCTTCTTCATAGGCTTGTCGATTTTTTATGAGATGATCCGAGGGTGTCACCAGGACGATCTCATCCGGTTCGAGCGCCATGCAGGCCAAAGCGATGGCCGGCGCGGTATTGCGCCCTACAGGCTCCAGCAAAAA
>JALWBF010000187.1:0-394 GCA_027016055.1 Archaeoglobaceae archaeon
CATTTGGACCTATAAGCACGTTAAACTTTTTGGGATATATAACGACATCCTTTAGGTTTTTAAAATTCCTAATGGCAATTTTTCTAATTTCGATAGCCATACTTTAAGTTAGTTTAGCTCATTTAAAAATTTGATCACAAAAGTTCAAGCAAAAACTCGCTCAATCTCTTGGCATCTTCCTTACTTCTCATGATTGTATCGGTTGATACGACTTCAATATCCCTATACCTACCGACCAAATCGGCATCGGAGTTATCGACAACCAAGACATCCAAAAAATCGGCGTAAACATCCGCAACTCCCAAGGGGGATACATCGTAACCCTTAACCCTCATGAACTTACCGGCCGGCCCGCTCACAGGCTTATTGCCTATAATCGGCGAAACCGCTATAA
>JALWBF010000187.1:404-6489 GCA_027016055.1 Archaeoglobaceae archaeon
CGTAACAGGATTGCTCGGCCCTATTATAACCCCGTCGCATCCGTTCAAAGCCTTAATTACATCATCGGTAGCCTTTGCATTCTCTATTCCCTTAAAATATATATCTAGAACATCCGGCTCGCCTTTGTGCTTAACCCAGAACTCCTGAAAGTGCATCTCCCCTTGAGGAGTTACGATGATGGTGGCAACTTCATCTTCGCACATCGGCAGGACTTCGGCTTTCACTCCGAACGCATTCTTAAGCCTTCTTGTAGCTTCCGTTAGCGAGTATCCTTGCTTTAGAAGTTCGGAACGAAAGATATGAGTAGCCCTATCCAAATCGCCTATCATCATGAACTCATCGAATCCGAGCCTCTTCAGCTGTTCGTGCGTTTTGAACGTATCACCCTTTATCCCCCACCATTTTTCATCATCTATAACATCCGCGAGAGCGTATATGACGGAATCTATGTCCGGACAAAGCTTGTTTCCGGAAATCCAAATATCCTCGGCTGTATTCACTATTACGGTTAGATCATCAACGAGTTCCTTCAATCCTCGCAAAAGCTTCGGTGTTCCGGTTCCTCCGGAGAGAACGACTATTTTCATAACTTTATTGCTCTGCTGAGGGTAAGTAAATAAAAGTTTGCGAAAATGGATAGAGGAATTGTAAACATAAGTAAATTGCAGATAGAAAGTTAAGTATTTATTTAAATGTTAACGAACTTTGGATGATGTTTGAGAATAGCACACTATTCAAGAAACTTGAAGAAAGGTCTCCTAAAAAGGCTGAGTTGATTAAGGAGGTTTACGAGAAATTTAAAGATGATATTGAGGCTATTAAAAAGCTGTTCTCGGATTTTACAGATCACGATATCAGTCATTGCGAGTCAGTTATCAAGAGATTAGAAGAATTAGTTATAGACGAAGATTTATTGAGGAATTCGAAGTGGAAAAAGGTCAGAGGCGAATGGAGACTGTATTTAAAAGATGACGCTTATCTGACTGAAGATGAAATTGTTCTTCTTTTTCTTGCGATTTTACTCCATGACATAGGAATGTCGCCTAAAATCGACGATAAACTTAAGGAATTACTTGGTAAGGCTAAGTGTGGCAAAGTTAAGAAAGATGAAATCGAGGAAATCAAGCGGATAGTTAGAGAAACACACCACATCAGATCAAAAGAGTTTATCGAGAAAAATGAAGATTTGAAAACGCTTATGGAAAAATATAGGTTTGATAAATATATAGATGCGTTAGCGGATGTAGTTGAGGGGCACAGAATCGATCCATGCGACCTTTTCAATAAATTTAAAAAGGTTTACGACGTAAGAGTTCCGCTCTTGGCTTTTCTGCTCGAAATAGCGGATGATATGGACATAGGTCCGCACAGGGTTGACAGGTTCATTTCGGAAGACTGGATTTGGTTCTACTTGGGTAAAGAAAACATCAAGCATGTCTTAGCAAACATGAGCGTTGAAAAGCCTTATAGAGAGGGAGACCGTGTCGAATACGAAGTTTGCATAAAAGATTTGGAGAAATACAGTTTTATCTTGGAGCTTGTTTATAACAAGTGGTGGGTTAAGATAGAGAACAGAATAAACAGATTTGGGCTTGTTGGTGTGTTCAGTGAGAAAGAGGATATAATAGCTTGGAGATATGTTTTACCTTCAAAAGTTGAGTTTAAGGTTAAAGCTGAAGGTATAGATGCAGACTGGAGCAAGAAGTTTGAAGTGGATAGACGCGTTTTTGCCGATCTTTTGAGTAGCAGAGTTTATGAAGACAGATGGGAGTATGCGTTTAGGGAGTTAATAGCAAACTGTTTTGATGCGATAAAAATGAGGGCTTACGAAGATGACTCCTTTGACAATCCAGAGGTTAAGATTGATGTTAGGTTTGTAGGGGATTGGGTTGAGATAACTATAGAGGACAATGGAATAGGAATGAACTTGAGAGATATAGAGGATTATTTACTGAAGGTGGGTAGGAGCTTTTACAGCGAACTAAGGGAGAAGGATTTTGAGAAGGCAAAGGCGATTAATCCAATTGGATACTATGGCATAGGATTTTTATCGAGTTTTATGCTTTTGAGGAATGACAAGGGTGATTTTGAAGGTAGCATCGAAGTGGAGACAAAGAAGAAGGATTACGATGCGGTTAAAGTTTTGATATTAAATCCGAATCTACCAGTTATAAAGTTTAAATCAGATAGGGATAAAGTTGGAACGGTTATAAAGATTAGGTGTAGGAATAGGGAGGTTAAGGGGTTCTTTGAACGTATTTTAAATTTTGTGAATCTCTGCAAGGCTAACGGAGTTAATGTGAATGTTTTTCCGTTTTTTGAAATTGTAATCTCCGTCTTTGAGATTGGTGACAAAAAATTGGAAATACCAATTGTCATCAAGATTGAAGATGCTGAGATTTGGAACGGCTGTATTAAGCCAGAATTGTTTATACATGGTGAGAAGTTTAAAGAAGTAGGTGTTAAACATGAAAGTGGAAATTACAAATTAGAAATTTGGAAAGGTTTATCTAAATATGTTAAAATTTTTAATTACAAAATTCTAATACCAATAAATCAGTTGAATGATCTACTCAGAGTTACTACTGAGGTAATCGAGGATATATTCCCAAAATATAAATTAAGATCTAAAAATGTTGAATTGACGTTATCTATTGATGTTAATAGAGAATTCATTAATGTTAATGGTATCGCATGTGGTTTAGAAAATAATAGGCACTTTGAAGTATTTAGCGTATCAAAAATAGACAAAGTCCCAATAATGTTAATCCTAAACATGAATTTAAGAAATCCAAACTATACAGATTTAAAAAAGACCAAAATTGAGATCCCAAAAGAAGTTTTGAGAGAATTGTTCAAAAAGTTGAAAGACAGCGGAGTAGTTTTAGATTTAATTTGCTCTCCCTTTAGAGTTGATGACATAGACTTTGAGGAAATAGGAGCAATAGATTTCGTTAAAAGTTGTTTGAAATTTGAGAGTTTATATGGTGATTTCCTAACACTTGATGAGATTAAAGAAATGGGTAAGGAGCCAATTATAGTTGATGTTGAACTTATTGAGAATTTTAAAGATGAATGTAAAAACTTATGGAATAAGCAAGGATTAGTCCCCTTAAGTCGTAAATATAATGACTTTTTAAGGACAACATGTCGGAGGGTTAGTGATTACATCTTTAAGAGATGTGAAGAATGTAAAAGTAAAAGTAATGATTGTGTATTTAAATGGAAAGGGTATTATATAACAAATTCTGATTTTAAGGATTTATGTCATAGGAAAGATATCTTTGTTATTAAAATTGAAACGGAAATACAAAAGGAAAAAGATGTAGGAATAATACGTCGTATAGTTTATGAACATTGCTTTATTCTCGATAATCCTTTTGTAAAAGCTATATGCGAGATGTGGAAAAAACAAAAAATGACTTTAGATGAAATCAGACTTATATTCGAAGAGACTGGTGGGATAGCAAATCGTAAAGGCTATGCAACTGTAAAGGACATCGAAAATCTTGCGAATGCAGATGAAAATATCAAAAAAGGCTATGAGTTGATCAAAAAGTGGATGGAAAAGCAGAAGCAAAGCTAAGTGATAAACATCTTTAAGTAATAACTCTCGCTCCGTTCTCCTCAACTATAACCGTATGCTCAGCTTGGCTTACCAAACCCTTTCCAACCTCAGCAAGCACAGGATAAGCTCTGAGAACACCTTCTCTAACGAGCTTCGCCAAAATTACGTCTGAAGCGTTCAACCACCTCTTTGCGAAAGGCAACGTTTTATACTTTTTCAGGATTTCATCCATAAGCTGTCTCGCCTGCTTCATTCTAACCGATTTAACGGCTATCAACGAGAATATCTCGCACTCACTCCTTTCCGCAACCTTTCCAACGCCGTTCGTGACGAAGGGCTCGATTGCTATTACCATTCCCTCCCTAAGCTCAACTCCTTTCTCGATTTTGACGTTATATATCGTTGGAGGTGCATGGGCTATGTAGCGATCCAAACCGTGTCCCGTTAGATTTATAACAGGCTTAAATCCGAATTCCGTGATCGTATTGAATATAGCTTCGCTAACTTCGGCCGTATTCACCCCGGCGTGTATAACATCTATGGCGTTCTTCAAAGCTTCCTCAGCAGCCTTCACGAGATCTTCGTTGTCTCCCAAATCAACCGTTACGGCTGTATCGGCTATGTAGCCATCCACATGCGCTCCTATGTCGAGCTTGACAACATCTCCTTCCTTAAATTCTCTCTCATCGTTAGCTTTCGGCGTAAAATGCGCGGCATCGCTGTTTATCGATATGTTGCACGGAAAAGCCGGCTCCGCTCCTAGTTCTTTGATCCTGTTTTCAACGAACTCCGCAACCTCAAGCAGCTTAACTCCGGGCTTTATCAGCTTAACTGCTTCTTCCCTAACCTGTCTTAGAATTTTTCCGGCTTCTATATACTTCTCGATCATTGCGCCGAATTGTTTATCTGGTAAGATTACACTTACGCTGATTATACGATCGGGCTATTCTTCCTAAATTAGAACAGATTCCAGGCTTATCACTAACGGATTACATCGGTGGTTGGTTCTCCGTTGAGGCTCAGAGGCGGAACATTTCATCATCTCTCAGCGCGTTGGCCCTTCATCATCGCCACAGTTTTTTAGACATTCGTTCTAATATCTTTAGCCACGATGATGAAAGCGAGCCGCTGAACGGTGATGAACTTTACCACTTCTGAGTGGCTATAAAAAAGTGGACCGGTGGGGATTTGAACCCCAGGCCTTCGCCATGCCAAGGCGACGCTCTACCAGGCTGAGCTACCGGCCCTTAAAAAAGCGTTTACCAAAGAGATTATAAAGATTTCGGTCGTATCAAAAGCTTGGATAAAGATATAAGCAAGGATTTGAATCGATAGCCTATGAAAAAGTATTTAGTGGCGATGATACTGATTGCAGTTGTTACGCTTGGTTGCTCCGAAAACGTTAAGCTGATAGTTCGAACGTCGTATTACGATCCTTATCCGTTAGCATTTTACAATGCGTTTTGGGAGCAGAGGATACCGGATGTAACCTTTAAAATTACAAATCCGACAAACAAGCCTATAACTGTTAAAATTATCTCAGAATATATCGGAATTAGCAATCCAGCCGTTTCAACGCTTGTAATTCAACCGGGTGAAACGGTGGTTGTCAATCAGACCGTTCCCTTAATTCTGGAAAAAATTAAGGAAATTAAGTCGAAGACTAAGATATGCCTTCACTACAGGATCGAGTATAGAACTGGGAACGAATGGAAAACTTGGTGCGAGCAGACGGTAATGGTGGATGTTTATCCTTTAGACGTTATGGTCTGGGCTTTAAAGCTGAAGAATGGAAAGAGAATAAATATGCAGGACTACATAGCTGTCTTCGTAAATCCAAACGATAAATACGTTCAAGAGCTGTTAGCGAAAGCAAGAAAATTCGCTCCGAATCACGAGCTGAAGGGAGCCGAAGGTAGAAGCGTTCCGCAGGTTGAAGCAATATTCGACGCTCTGAAGTTCGAATACAACATTAGCTACGTAAATACGCCGTTTACATACGGGGAGGATCTCGTTCAACGCGTAAGATTGCCGTCCGAATCTCTGAGGCTTAGAGCCATAAACTGCGTTGACGGATCAGTTTTGTTCGCATCGGCAATTGAGGCTTTGGGCTTAAAACCCTACATAGTCCTACTCCCAAAACATGCGTTTGTAGCTTGGATCGATCCAAAGGATGGACTCATGTATGCCCTCGAAACCACTCTGATAAATTCGAGTTTTAAGATCGCACTCAACGAAGGTTTAGCCGAGCTGAAAGAAAATTGGAAGAATTTGACGGATGACGATCCATGGAACGGTTATATCGTGGATATAGAAGCCTGTAGAAATGTTGGAATAGTTCCTTTACCTATCGATTAGGCTTACGGCCAAGAATACTGTAAAGGATACGCAGAAGGTTGCGATCGAAACTATCGGATGTTTTATTGCAGATAGAGCGATGGCAGTCGTGAATCCGCACATCAGCGTAGCCAATCCGGTCATTTCCTTGCCCCGTTTCCAATGGAAGACTCCTAAGA
>JALWBF010000188.1:0-786 GCA_027016055.1 Archaeoglobaceae archaeon
CCCCTTGCATCAGCCATAATAAACGACAAGGTTAACGCAGTACCGACCGATGACATAATTAGCGAAGGTACAATATTTTTCACCCAAACAGGCAACGATACAGTATCGCTCAAATATAACATTGATAAATTATTTACTCCCTGAACTACATCTGCGTAAACAAACAACATTAACAACATCATACTAATAACAGCACCAAAGATTCTCCACATTTTGAGCGCTCCTTTGTCCTCCCCCCCCGCAATTACCACAAACACTAATCTTAAATGCTCGCCCAACCTATCGGCTGTATTTCTTGCCCCAGAACTAATCTCTGATGCTATCTCTTTTACAGCCTCATGTGCTCTGTTTTGCCGAACATGCACATCTTCGCTATCTGGACCTATCATTTCTTTAATCTGGCCAAACAGATTTTCTAACGCCTCAACAGAAGGCCCCGCCAATCGCCATCGAAGGTTTTTAAAGGGATTCTCTCCTGGAGATATTAATGAAGATATAGCACTTGCTGCAAGTATTATCACAACTGCTATAATTTCATAATGATGTTGTATCCACACAAGCCATTGCATGATATGTTCACTCCTTAACGAGTAACAGTGAATACCTTTTCCAACTCATCTGGCGAATAAACCGAGAACATATCAAAGCTAAGCGCCCCATGACTCAAAAACCAATCTCTCCATTGTTTCTCCCGAGATAAATATTCCGAATTATAAGGTACCATTGCCATTACCACCTTTACTTTATCAAAGTTAAAGTACCATTTACCAGGAATGTCTGTACTTT
>JALWBF010000188.1:796-1889 GCA_027016055.1 Archaeoglobaceae archaeon
TCCCTTACTTTTGATTGAAGTATGAGAGAGGCGATAGACAAAGCAGCATACATATCTGTTGTATTCTCTGATTGCTTATTGTTCATCGCTGCCTCAATCTGTTGAGTAATGTGACGTATAGCTTTCATACGTGTTTCTTGTTCCTTCTCATACCATGATTGGAGAGATTTTGCTACACTAACAGCCCACTCTCTTTGATCACATTGCACCTGTCTTTCGCGATACGCGGCTGCCGTAGCCCTCATCGCTGCAGCAGTAGCTTCTATACGCTTATTACATTCTATTATTTGCTTCTCCTTATTTTTCCACTTGTTAGATCCGGTAGATGGTGCACCACCGGGCGGAAGAGGCGTCAAAGT
Organism: Archaeoglobaceae archaeon; assembly: GCA_027016055.1. Classification (GTDB taxonomy): domain Archaea; phylum Halobacteriota; class Archaeoglobi; order Archaeoglobales; family Archaeoglobaceae; genus WAKM01. The sequence goes on from JALWBF010000188.1 coordinate 1,156, forward strand.
AGGGGTCAGTTTGCACTCTATTTCAATTACAGTAGGTGTAGGGGGTATAGTGGGCACAACTGGCGTAGGCAATAACGGTATCATCGTGGGTGGAACAACAAGATGACTTACATCATTAGAATTAGTTCCCACGAGAGATACAACAAGTTCGTCACCACCTTGCAATCCTTCCTCAAAAGCAGAGCGCAATGCTTGCAATATATCCTTCTTGTATTCATTGTATGAACCAGAATGGTCGATCAACACATAGAAAAAGCGCGGCTGTCTATACTTGGGCACTTCCAAAGTAGAAGATGGCGGCAAACACGTTGGAAGCGCTGGAAACGTTGGTAAATTTTTGCATATACAACTTTTACCCGAAGAAGCAGGTGATGTCGAGACAACACAAGATATCAATAATAAAGTAAAGAAAATAAGTATTATCGCCCAAACAACATAATTTTTCTTTCGTAACATATGCACCTCCCTTGTATCTAGTTCCCAATTATATATAATTAAGCAGCGAATCCGCCTCTATGGACTCTGTTATCCGACTCGATAGATATACACCTACATTCAGGGATTATCTGTGATTATCTGTCAGTTCTGTCGATAATGCTGTGTATACCCGACAAATTCGGCGGGTGATATCCTTGATCGAGAGTGTAACACGTGTATGAAGGAGTGTCAAGTTTCATGAATACCGTCCAGGAACTCCTGGGCCACAAGGACGCCGCGACCACCGAGATCTACAC
>JALWBF010000189.1 GCA_027016055.1 Archaeoglobaceae archaeon
GGAGGAACCATTCGCCGTCTTCTTCGCCCACTGGATTCCCCTTATCTAGTGCATGGAGTATGTAATTGGGCAGTTTTTTTGGGTCTTCTATCTCTTCAATCGAGTGATATACGTTCATATTTAGCTCCGATCTGTGGGGCAAGGCGTTTTGCGATTTCATGATGGTGGAGACGGTTGGCCTGCTCTATGGTTAGCTCTCCAGCCCCTATTTTCTGCAAAAATTCTCTTTTGACTTTCTTCTCTATATTCAAATATAGGTCAAAGACCGTGCTTGGGTCAACCTTTTCCATGAAAGTGAATCTGTAAACAAATTCATCGGTTACTGCCTCTATGGTCTCTATTTCCAGTTTTGCCGCAAGGCATAGGTCATCCATGCTGAAGGAGCTCCCGCCTGGATGATTGTGGATTAGCGCCTTTGCCCTGAAAAGTCTTTCTGAGAGGTCAGAAAGATCAACAAAAGATCGTTCACCCATCCGCTCTGCGATTATGTTTCCTCCCTGGTCGATGGCCACGATCATTTCCCGTTGGTTCTTCGTCTTGAGGAGCACCGTCTTTCTTGCGTATTCGGTGGTCTTCTTAAGTTTTTCTTTTATGTATATGCCTTTGAGGTCCTCAGCCACCCCTGAAAGATCGGGCCTATAAAATGTCTTACCTGGGTTGTGGGCAAAGCCTGGATCGGGCATAAGTGGCCTGGCCGGAAGCCTTTTACCCGTGATGGGGTCGATGGGCTCTATGAGCTCGCCAGTCGGGTCCCGATCTTCCACCTTGATGCCCTTTCTTTTGATCTGGGCCTCTGTAAGGGTCCTGATTCGGCATCTGCACCGGTATCCATTGGGCGGCATCCATTTGTCCCAGAAGGACGAGTCATGCCTGAAAACCTTGCCGTGAAGCGCCCTGTGGGTAGGCCTGGTGCGGGAATCGTTCACTGCTACATACATCCAATAGGGATGGGTGCCCACGTTTTCCATGGCCTCCATGTATGCCCCCACAGAGTATGCAGTCTGGATGTTGGTCCTGAATACGTTGTCTATATGCCATCTTCCATAACCCCGGAAGATGTTTTTCACCCGCTTCTCGAACTCCTTTAGGGTGAGTCCTTTTTCCAGGGCATCTTGAAGGGCTATTTTGACCGTATTTACTGCCCTTAGATTGTGCAGACCTGCGGCAGAAAAGGCCATCATCCTGTATTTAGCATCCAGGGCTTTGAAGTCTGCATATGGCATAGGGACCTTGGATTTCCAGAATTCCAGGGCCTTTTTTGGGGGGAGGGGTTTTAGGGTCACGCCTTCAAAAGGCATCCTATGACCCCTCCTTGCCCCCTTCGGCCTCAATCCTTGTGAGGAATCGGCCAAAGAGGTCTGCATTGAGCATACATCTATGGAGCCATTCGGTCATGGCCGATGAATCCATGCCGGCAAGAAGGGCAGAGAGTTTGCTATTCAATTCGTCCAGGGAGTTACTCTCTCTTATGGCCCTCAATACCATCTCTTCGTTTTTTCTGAGCTCTTCTCTTACGTTTTCGAGCCCCTGGTCTGCGAGCCTTTCTATCTCCTCCTGCTCAGGGGTGAATCGGCCCCTGGATTTTGCCGAATTTTCGCCCCTGGTGCGCCTATTTTGCGAGATGTGCCCCTGCCCTATACCCTGGTATAGGTTCAACCCTCTCGAACGATTCTGGGCGCTCTGAGCACCTCTTATGAGGTCTGCCAGGGTCTCATCACCCTCCTGGGGTGCGGGGATGTTGAATTTCTCCCTGATCCACCAGGTGGGGATCTGGGTAAATCCCGACTCGGTGAGGGTCTTCAGGGTCTCTGCCTCGTATTTTAGGTCCTCTGGCTTGCGTACAGTTAGGCGAAAATAGGGAAGTTTGTCCCCTCGTCCAAAATTCAA
>JALWBF010000190.1 GCA_027016055.1 Archaeoglobaceae archaeon
TTGCCATCCACTTCAACTCCCAAATTTACCAGTCTTAGCACATCCATCCCGATCCCGCTCGACTATAAGTTTTTTCATATTTATCAAAACTCCACGATGCTTATATCTCCGTCATCGAATATGGCGTATGTTCTGTTGCCAGTCAAGTATCCGCAGACTTCGCCCGGATTAACGATGTATTTATCCTCAAGCTTTTCTATAAGCGGTTCGTGCGTATGTCCGAGCACGACGAGTTTGTATTTCGAATTTCTCAGGACTTCAACGATTCTTTTATCTGTTCCGTGGTAAACGACTCCTTCACCTTCGCCTATGGGGAATACAACTATATCCCCTATCTCCCAGCCGTTATCTTCCGCAATTTTCGTAAGTAACCTTCTCTCACCGTCGTTGTTTCCGAAGGCGAAGTATACCTTCACGTTCAGAGCTTTGAACTCCTTTATTGCGAAGGGAGAAACAATATCTCCGGCGTGAACAACGAATTCGATTTTCTCGTTTCTAAGCCTGTCTATGAGATCCCTTATAGCTGGAATGTTATCGTGGGTATCGGAGATTATCGCAAATCTCATGAATTTAGGTTGAGCCTACGATAGATAAGCTTATCTGATTACCCTCATAAGTATTTCAAAAGCCTCCTTCACCCTTTTACCACCGCATTTCTCCACTATAGCCTTGCATTCGATGATCTTCCGCCAGAGTTCTTCTTCTCTGCTTATTTTGTAGCGAGTTGCATGCACAAGTGCCTCTATGAGCGCGTTGAATCCTCTGTTGACGGTTCTAACTTCCGATCTTATTATCCCACCCCTTAAAAGTTCAAGCCTCGCAAATTCACCTTCAAGCTTGGCATCGAACTCGCACCAAGCCAAGGAGCCTCTGATTATCGGCGGATCCAAGCTTTCGAACCATCCCTCATCCAAATCTTCGAAAGCGGTTATAGTCCAAACGATCGGATCGTATATAACGTTAGCCCAGAGCCTGCTTCCGGCTTCGATGTTCCTACGCGTGTGCGAAGGATACAATCTGGCCTTTGCAAATCTAGAATTTGCATCCTCTACGATTATGCCGATCGGTGCGGTGTTTATTCTTTCTCCGAATGTTATCGCTATTATCTCGTTTATTCCATCAGTGAAGCCGAAATCGGACAACTTCAAAACCTCAACCCCTCCCTTAAAGCTAAGTATATCGAAGATGCGGTCAAATCCGCTATACTTCCGGGGTTTATTCCTCTCGATATAAGCTCCTCATCGAACTCCCTTAAGATTCCGACATCCAAAGAGCTTTCAAATTCGTTCAAAATTTTGCCGGCTTTATTTCTAACATCCTCAGCTACATCGAGCCCGTGCTTCGCTATGATCAGGGGATCGAGATGCTCGGAAAGTAGGTAGTAGTATGTATAGACTATCGCGAGGTTTACGTCTTCGTGTTCGGCGAAGGTTTCAAGTAGAACGTCCCTACCCTTAAAGCTTATTCTGTATCCGTTCAGCAACTCCATGGCAACTATGTTCTCCTTAGGAGTGTATTTAAGCCAGTCGTAGAGATTTAAATTACGCTCTATGAGTTCCCTTTCTGTTTCATCGTCCGTTAAGCTTAGCTCTTCAGCATCCATAACCCTCGCACCGCTAAGTCTGAATGCCCTCAAAACTGCTAAGGAATCTTCAACGCTCGTCCGCTTCAGCTCTTCTATTACCGCCTTACCGACATCCTCAACGTTCCAGCATCTCATCAAAGGAATGAGAAGCATGAAACATCCGAAATGGACATTTTTAGCCTTATGCCAAGCCATCGATCTTTCTACGGATTCAAGCACGAGTTTACCTATCGAACCCTCACCCCTCGCATCCTTTAAAAAAACGGGATATACCGC
>JALWBF010000191.1:0-318 GCA_027016055.1 Archaeoglobaceae archaeon
CATTTATTTGCAGAGCGTATAACCAATGATTATTCTCCGCATATTCCGGAACTTGTGCTAATTTTAATCCGGGAATGGCATCAATCTCTTTTTTATATTTTAAATAATTTTCTTTTTTGATTTGTAAATATTTGGGAAGTTGCTCTAATTGCGCAACTCCCAGGGCAGCTTGAATATTGGTTAAGCGATAATTATAACCGATTTCATGATGAATATATCGAATGGCATCATCTTTTGCCTGGGTTGTTAAATATTTGGCTTTTTGGGCCAACATTTCATTATTGGTAAGAATCATTCCTCCGCCACCGGTAGTAATAA
>JALWBF010000191.1:328-1855 GCA_027016055.1 Archaeoglobaceae archaeon
TTCCTAAACTTTCCGTTGCATCTTCGATAACCGCAATATTCTTGTTTTTTGCAACCTTTACTAATTCATCCAAAAATATTGCATTCCCAAAAATGTGCACAGGAATTATGGCCGATATTCTTTTTTTAGTTTTCTTATTATAGGTGTAGCCATCTTTTTGGAAGGTATTTTCTTCCAAAAATTTAATCACCTTATTAACATCTAAATTGTAATACGCATCACAATCAAAAAATAGCGGACTTGCTCCCACATATCTTACGGTATTGATCGGAGCAATAAAAGTGACGGTGGGTACAATGACCTCATCATTTGGTTTTACACCGGCCAGCAATAGAGAAATATGCAAAGCTGCCGTACCATTAACGCAGGCAACCGCATATTTGGCACCGGTAAATTTACAAATTTCTTCTTCAAAGCGATCTACGTATTTTCCGGCAGATGAGACCCAACCCGTATCCAAACATTCTTTTATATACTTCCACTCATTACCGCTAATTTCAGGAATTGACAATGGTATCATTTTCAAATATTCCTATATTTTTTTGAGAAAGGATCACTTAAAATTTTACTGTCTAAAAGCGATACCAGTTCACGAATACCCTGAGGAACAGTTTTAGTTGTTTTGAATCCAAGTAGGGTTTTGATTTTTTCAAACGAAACCCGGTAATCCCTTGGATCTTCTTCTTTGTGAACATATTTAATTTTGGCATTGGGAATAACTTTTAATATCTCTTCAACTATCATCTTTTTTGTGTAATTTTCTTTGGTGTTGCCTACGTTAAATACTTCATGATCTACTTTTTGAGAATCACTTTGAAGCACGGTAACGCAAGAACGCGCCAAATCTTCCACATGACAATAAGGACGCCAAAATTGTTCACCAAATACTTCCAATTCTTTGCCGAAAAATAAATCTCTGACAAATTCATTTACGGTTAAATCAAATCGCATTCTTGGCGATATGCCATATACCGTTGAAAAACGCAATGCCGTCGGAACAAAGTCATTGTGCGTTTTACTTTCAAGAATGTATTGTTCAAACTTAACTTTTAATTCTGCATATAGGGAGACCGGGCGTAAAGGTGATTCTTCGGTAACATAAGCATCCCCCTCCATTTTTCCATAGTTGCTACAGGTCGAGGCAAACACAAATCGCTGAACTGTTTTCTTCTGACTCAATTCAAATAATTGTTTCGCTGCGTCCCAATTTGTCTCTTTTGCTAATTCAGGTTGCTTTGCACAAGCCGGGTCTCCGACAATAGCCGCCAAATGAACAACATGATCAACACCGTCCAAAGCTTCTTCAATTTTGTTCGCATCACGGACATCACCATTAACAAACTCAAATTCGGGATGATTAAAAACACCGAGTAACGATTCTCCACCAAACAACAATTTATCATATCCTCGAACAGCATATCCGGCTTCAAGCAGCTTGCGAACTAATACCGACCCGATGTATCCGGCAGCTCCGGTAACGAGTACTTTTTCATTTTTCAATTGTCTGCCCTTTCTTTATTTAAATAT
>JALWBF010000192.1 GCA_027016055.1 Archaeoglobaceae archaeon
TTAAGGTTCTAGGAGTAATTCCGTTCGTCGATATAACATTTACTCCAGAAGATTCCCTAAGCTTGGAAGATTGGAGCGATGAGGATGCCAGAATAGGCATAGTAAGATTTCCTAGGATCTCAAATTGGACAGATTTCGAACATCTAAAGCCTGCCGGGATTAGGTTCGTTTGGAAGAGGGACGATCTATCCGAGTTCGATGCAGTAATTTTACCGGGAACAAAGAACACGATTCTGGATTTGAAAGAGCTTAAGTCTGCTGGGATCGATGAGAAGATAAAAGGTATCGCTGGAAAAATACCGATCATAGGCATATGCGGTGGCTATCAGATGTTAGGTAAGGAGCTAATCGATAGGGGTGTGGAACACGGTTACATCAGAGCGAAGGGTTTGGGCTTGCTCGATGCGGTAACGGTCTTCGATGAGTTTAAGAAGAGAACTGTTCAGGTTGTTAAAACTGTAACTGGAGATGCAGTGATAATAGATAAGATAAAAGGTCAGAGGGTTTGGGGTTACGAGATTCACAAGGGCAAGACTTTTTCAAGCAATCCGATTTTTGAAGATGAAGGATGTGCGAGCGAAGACGGAATGACTTGGGGAACTTATCTGCACGGACTGTTCAGCAATGAAAACGTTTTAAGGGCTTTTTCCGATTACTTGGGCGTTAAGATCGATAAAAGGGAGGATTGGATCGACACATTTGCGGAGGTTTTTGAAAGGCACGTGGTCTTGGATCTAATATCCAAGTATATACACTTCCGCACTTAAAATGGCGAAGTAAAAGAGCAATATGGCAAGCCCGAGCGGAACGCCTATTTTAGCCCATTCCTTCATTCTGATTCCCAACCTCCCGGCAACCACGATGTTCGGAATGTTTCCCGGAACGAGCATACCTCCGGAAATCAGAAGGCTCATCAACGCACATTTTATCTGAGTGAGGGAAAGCGTCGGATTTATTTCTACAGCAACGAGCGTTGCGTTATCGAGTATGGCGGAAATCGTGTTCAGCCAATACAGTCCTTCCGGAGGAATCCTTTCAAACACCAGAGTTGCAAGGGGGGATAATCCCGTTCCGAGCAAAATAAGTGCAGAAACGAAAACATACACCTTCAACGCCCTTACTATTACCGTTCTGAGGGTTTCGGTGTATTCCGGAATTTCGACAGCACCCACGTTTCCGTTACCGGTTTTGTAAGCAGCATAAATCCCGAGCGCGACTATGCACGGGATAACGTATATTCCGAGAAGTCTGAAGAGAAAGAAGAAGTCCGCATTGTATGGAGGAACCTTAAGCTTTGAGATGGCTATGGTTGCAAGGGGTTCGCCTATCGGAGTTAAAACCGCGCCCAATCCTACGGAAAAGCAGGCAATTACAACGAATTCTATCTTTTTTCTCCTATCTACCGGTAAAATGGCTGCGATTTCCGAAAGGATAACGGCTGTTACTATCACGGATATGACGCTCGATAAGAGTCCGAGCAGAACCACTATGAGGAAGGAGAAGTATTTCAAACCCAACCTCTTCACGATCTTTAGCAGGTTTCCGTATATAAATGCCCCGTATTTGTATACTATCAAACCGAATACGAGGACGACCTGAAATATGCCTATGGGAACCGGTGTATTCGGCAACCATACCGGCTCCCTCAAAGCATCGATTACGAGCTCAAAACTCCACAGCCCGGACACCGTAACCGCTAAAATTCCCATTATTAGGAAGAACAACTCCAAGTTTTCTTCCACCAATCTAACTTTAAAAGGTAAGAGCAGGACGAGAAGAAGAATGATCGCCAATCCGATTTCGACGGGAGATATCATTTCGGATCATTCCTTAACTATATTCAATATCTCCTTGAACAGTTCCGTATCTGCCGAAACCGTCTCTTCGTATATGAACGTTTCAGCAGTCGTTAGCCTTACGCCTTCGAAAGCCATTCTCTGTATCGCAACATCCCTATCGAGCTTCTTTCTCGATCCCGTGCAGTCAACTGCTACGTATACATCGTAGCCCAACTTAAGAAGGTCTAAAGCGGTCTGAAGAACGCATATGTGAGTTTCAAGACCGGTAAGTATTATTTTTCTACTCTTCAATTCCCCCAAAACTTTCAGAAATCGTTCGTTTTTACAACAGCTGAAACTCGTCTTCTTTATCGGTTTGAATTCGCCCAAAACATCCCTAACTTCCTTCACCGTAGAACCGAGCTTCATCTGTTCGGTGACTACGATGGGTATATCCATCAGTTTGCAAAACCTTATCAGCTTTCTCAAATTTTTTACAATATAATCGATGTTTTCAACATGAGGAGCCAACCTTTCTTGGACGTCTATAACCACAACGGTTGGATCCATACAGTGTGAATAAACGGTGGAAATAAAAATTTTTGTTTAAGAAAAGTTAGGAAAGGGGTAATAATCCCCTACCGTATACGGTGTTAACGAGTTCGGCCATCGCTATATACCAAGCCAAGAGTCCGGTTATGAATATCTCAAAGCCCACAGGTTTCGCTGGAACGAGTCCGATCGGCAGAGCTATAAGCAGACCGAAGGCGATCCAAAGCAATACGAAGAGCGCTGAAAGCAGTTTGCCTATTCTGAAAGATGCTATCATGAATGCGAACGTGAACAGGAACCACATCAGTGCGAACCCTGCATTTCCGAGGGCTCCGACCTTGATACCGAAAGTTGGCAGTATTATGTCCTTTATGAATACCGCCCACCAGAATGCTCCGTAGGACATGAAAGCGGATCCGCCGAATATGTTGCCCTTTCTCATATCTATTATTCCGGCTATGAACTGCGCAGTTCCTCCGAATGCGAGGGCAAGAGCCAAAGTGGGCCCGGCACCCCAGTAGCCCATGACGTGCAGGCCAGTTGCCATCGTCGTTAAAGCGAAGCCCATAAGACCGACTACAGCCGGATTAGCCCAGTCGTTCTCCATAAGAGATCCCTCTAAAAAAATTTTATTGTTTTTCCATAGCCTTCTTTATCTCCTCGTAAGCTCTCTTAGCTTCTTCAACAGCCTTCGGATCTTCGAGCGTCGTTACATCACCAAGCGGCTGTCCAGATAGAACAGCCCTCAGAACCCTCCTCATTATCTTTCCGCTTCTCGTCTTGGGCAGTTTCTCGACGAATATTATGTCATCAGGCGTTGCAATTGGGCCAATGGTCTTTCTCACCCACTCCTTAAGTTCCTTCTTCAGCTCCACCGATGGCTCATAACCCTCCTTAAGAACGACGAATGCTATCGGCACCTCTCCCTTGATCTCGTGGGCCTTTCCAATAACGGCAGCCTCGCTCACGGCTTTGTGGGCAACTAGAGCACTTTCAAGCTCAGCCGTTCCGATTCTGTGCCCGCTGACGTTCAAAACATCATCTATTCTTCCCATTATCCAGAAGTAGCCATCTTCGTCGATTCTAGCGCCGTCTCCGGTGAAGTATACAAGCTTGCCCTTGAATGCGCTCCAATACTGCTTAATGTATCTGTCCGGATCTCCCCAAAGAGTTCTTAGCATAGAAGGCCATGGTCTCGTAATTACGAGCTTTCCTCCAACGTTCGGCGGGCACGGATTTCCGTCGTCATCCCAAACTTCCGCCTTTATGCCCGGGAAGGGCTTCGTTGCGGAACCGGGCTTTAGCTTCGTAACTCCCGGAAGAGGTGTGATCAGGTGCATTCCCGTTTCAGTCTGCCACCAAGTGTCAACTATCGGACATCTTTCACCGCCTATGACCCTGTAGAACCACTTCCAAGCTTCTGGATTTATCGGCTCTCCGACCGTTCCGAGCAGTCTTAAGCTGCTGAGATCGTGCTTCTTCGGCCATTCCTCGCCGAGTCTCATGAAGTATCTTATTGCCGTGGGAGCGGTGTAGAATATGGTAACGCCGTATCTTTCAATTATGCTCCACCATCTGTCCGGTTGCGGATAATCCGGAGCTCCTTCGTAAATCAAAACGGTTGCACCGTTGCTCAATGGCCCGTAAACTACGTAGCTGTGCCCGGTAATCCAGCCTATATCAGCTGTGCACCAGTATATGTCCTCATCCTTGATGTCGAACACCCACTTCGTCGTTATATGCGTTCCAACGTTGTAACCACCGTGAACGTGCAGAACACCCTTGGGCTTGCCTGTTGTTCCGGATGTGTATAGTATGAACAACGGATCCTCGGAATCCATAACTTCCGGCTCGCACTTCCAAGAAACTCCGTATTGGATGTCGTGCCACCAGAGATCTCTACCCTCAACCATGTTGACATCCAATCCAAGCCTGTTGTAAACTACGACATACTTAACGCTCGGAGCATCCTCCAATGCCTCGTCAACGATCTTCTTCGTCTCAACGATCTTGCCCCTTCTATAGAATCCGTCCATCGTTATTACAACTTTAGCCTGAGCGTCGTTTATTCTATCTCTGAGTGCCGTTGCGGAGAAACCTCCGAAGACGACGCTGTGGATTGCACCTATTCTCGCACACGCGAGCATGGCAACAACGAGCTCCGGAACCATTCCCATGTATATCGTTACCCTGTCTCCCTTCTTTACGCCCAAGCTCTTCAACGCGTTGGCGAACCTGCAGACCCTTCTGTATAGCTCGTAGTAAGTAAGAACCCTTCTCTCGTTTTCCGGCTCACCCTGCCAGATTATAGCGGCTTTGTTCTTCCTCCACGTCCTAACGTGCCTGTCAAGGCAATTGTGGGTTATGTTTATCTTACCGCCAACAAACCACTTGTAAAACGGCGCGTTGCTGTCGTCGAGAACCTTCTTGTAAGGCTCAAACCATTCGATCTCCGTCCTTGCAATCTCATCCCAAAAGCCTAACCAATCCTTCTCGGCTTTTTCGTAAATTGATTCGTCCTTAATCCAAGCCTTTTCCTTAAATTCTTCCGGCGGTTCGTATACCTCCTCAACTTTCATCAGGGATTCGATTGTCTTGGACATTCAGAACACCCCCGCTCGAATTTTATTCAGATCGACACTATTTAAATATTTCCTCGACGCTTGTCTATTCTTCAGTCTAAATTATTACCTTTTCCTAACGACGATGTATGTTCAATTTTAATATTTATGAATTTTAGTCTTGTTATGCTATAACCAAGCACTTAAAGTTAATAAATAATAATGTATAAAATAAATCATGATAATTATTAAATATTATAAATGTATAGAGGTCAAATTCATTTCTTCTTCCAGCTCTCCTTAATCTCCTTTTTTGTAGGTATTTTAGCTCTAAATGGACAGTCTTTGGGTCGGGCTTCGTTTTCCGGGCATAATCCCAAATTGTATCCTCTGCATCCGATATCTTTGAATATCTCCGGATATATTTCGACTACGATGTCGTATATCTTCTGTGCGAGTTCTCTTATTTCCGGAGCGGCTCTCTTGCAGAGCCTTAAGCCCAAGAAGTTTATGAGCGATCTGGCGTTGATAGTCCATATGTAATGCGTATGGGTTGCCATCGGCAAAACGTAACGGGATGCTTCCAAAGCTTCAGCTTTCGAATATCCTTTTTCGAGCATCCTCTCGAAGATTTTGACGTAATACTGTCTTGCGGATTCCATGGCTTCTTTGAAAATCTCCACGAGCTCTTCATCTCCGTCGATCGTCGGAGGTATGACGTAGCCGAAATCCTTCTCTACATTGTATCTCGTCGATCTTGCCGTATGGCTTGCGATCCTGTGTTCCAGCAACTCCCTGCTTATCGCAACGCTCATTTCGGAAATTTCGAATGTGAAGTAGATGTGCTCTATCGCACTCGTGTAGTCGTTCTCGACGACCATTCTAACTATTTCCTCATCGCTCAAGCTTTCGGGTATTCCGCTGACCCTACAGCTTTGAGCTACCAGCTTCACTCCATCCGGGGTGTATCTCAAAAGCCTAACCTTAACCATTCAAACCTCCTCCTCTCCCTCGCATCTAACCAAAACCTTCGGAACGTAAACTTTTGCGACCTTTCCGAGTTCGATTAAATAATCCTTCGGATACGGCTCAATATTCTTAAAATTCTCGTCAAGAACGTCCTCGTTCCTGAACTGTTGCAAAACGTAAAGCTTCACTCCAAAATCTGACAGAATCTCGGCTATTTCGGCTACCACTCGATCATCTACTATTGTAGGAACGACCGTAGTCCTGACTTCGAATTCCACGCCGGAGCTTGAAAGAATCTTTAGCGTTTCGAGAAGCTTCTCGGCGGAATCCTTCTTACCCGTGAGCTTCGGATAATTTTTCGGCGTTGTTTTGAAATCCAGTGCCACGTAATCTATCAGATCGACTATCTCAGCAAGCTTTTCTGGATAGTAGCCGTTAGTATCTATCTTTACGGCGAAGCCCAAATCCTTCAGCTTTGAAATTAAATGCTTCAGT
>JALWBF010000193.1 GCA_027016055.1 Archaeoglobaceae archaeon
GGCATGAGCTCAACAGGTCCGGCTGTTTATGCGATAACCGATTCCAACGCCAAAAGTATAGCCGGGAATCTCAGATCTTACTTCAACGAGAAGGGATTGAATTGCGAAACCATAATAACCAAAGCCAGGAACTCGGGTGCCGAGATTTCTGTTTGGGGACAAATTTAATATGCTGATCGAAACGAATATGCAACATCATGTTTATTAAAAAAATTACAGGTTTGGTTTTGCTGATCTTTGGCTTAGCTTTCTTGCTCAATTTTATCTCATCCCTTGATTTTAGTAAAACCGGATTTGAAGGATTCATAGGTGCCGGATATTTCGAGAAGCATGCCGGAAAGGGTAATCAGAAATGGGAGGAGTTGAAGAATATCCCATCGACGATCGCTGAGTCGAACATGTGCAATCTCAGAAATTACAGCAATCCCCCGCAACTTCCGATCTATTTCGTCGAAGGATTGAACGCCTACACTAACCACATGAGGCTTTACGTAGCCTCAACCTATATTAACGGTGTTTGGATCGAGGACAACGTCAGCTACAAAGATAAACCCGAGCTCAGGCTTTCCCAGCATATAACGAGGTATAAGGTTACTCCGATAGTTCCATTCAAAATTCATATTCCCGTTTCTAAGGATACATGCTACGTCTCCATTAATGCGAAGTTCAACGAGAGCACCGGAACTTACCTTATCAAATCGTGCGATAGGCCGTATCTTGCTGTTTCGACAGCATATAAAATAAAAGCGACGAAGGCTGCGAAGGAAGGATTCGCTAAGATAATAATGAACAAAGAAGAATACGAAGCCATAAGACGACTCGCATTGAGCATAACGAGAAATGCTAAGAACGACTACGAAAAAGCTCTGCTGATTCAGAAGTATCTGAAGGAGCATTACAAATACGATCCTTCATACACGATTCCGTCCGATGAGGATCCAACCTATTGGTTTCTGTTCAAGGAGAAGAGGGGAATATGCAAGCAATTCGCCTCCGCATTCGTAATAATGTGCAACTCGATCGGAATTCCCGCAAGACTCGTTGTGGGATATTTGGCCAAACCGATTCCGCAGAATCAGACCGTATTCGCATCTCAGGCTCATGCTTGGGCTGAGGTGAAGTTTGAGGAGGGATGGGTGGAGTTCGATCCCACTCCATCGCCAGTAAGGATTCCGACGATAACCAAGATTACTAACGTCAGCACTACAGTTAAAGTGGGCGAATACTTTACAGTTGAAGGCTACGTTAAAACCAAGGAAGGAAAATTTGTTGAAAGCGGTTACGTCGAGATATTTCTGAAGAGAAACAAGAGCGATGAGAAGGGAATTCTGCTTAAGTTGGCATCGTTTAAAAACGGTAGATTTAAGGTTAGAGTCAAAGCCCCCGATTTGATCGGGAAATACTACATATTAGCCCATTACGTGGGAAGCCTCGCATACATGCCCTCCTGGAGCGATCCCGTTATAAAGATCTACAGCCCTCCGCACTTCGAGCTTGAAATTCCGGACAAGGTTTCGACCAATTTTACTTTAAGGGGGAGGCTCGTGAATTTCAACGGAACCGGAATAGCGAACGCAAGGATAATAGTCAAAGTCGATGGAGTTATCTGCGATGAGGCGAAGACGGATGGCAAAGGTTATTTCACGATATTTTTGAGGCTTTCTAAGGGCGAGCACGAAATAGAGCTTTTTTATCCCGGTTCCGGCTTCATCCTTCCGGTAAGTTACAGGAAGAAGGTTGAAGCCGGAGACATCGATGTTGTAATTTCGAACACAACAGTTTTAGCCGGTAAAGAGAACGAACTGTTTGCAGCTATTCTCTTCAACGG
>JALWBF010000194.1 GCA_027016055.1 Archaeoglobaceae archaeon
CGGTAAAAGAGATCGTTTACGACAGTTTCGGTAATATAGTGACCGACACCGACCCGGACTTCAGAGTGCCGTTCGGTTTCGCCGGCGGGCTCTACGATCCGGATACGAAGCTAACGCACTTCGGCTTCCGTGAATATGATGCCTATACAGGTAAATGGACGGCAAAAGACCCGATACTCTTTGAAGGTGGCGACAGCAACCTCTACGGGTATGTGCTGAACGATCCGGTTAATCTGGTGGATCCGTGGGGGTTGAGTTGGGAAGATTTTAAAAAAATGCGCGAAGGAAATGCAAGTTCTGCTGCAAATGTTGCAGTGGATCTTCTTTACCCGAATCCGAGTCCAGTAACCGGTCTTATGGGAGCGGGTGTAAAGCTGGTCAATAAACCGAATAAAGATTCTGCAAAAGAGGCAATACAAGACATCATAAAAGATATCCAAGTCGGTAAGGACTCTAAAAGATGTCGGCAATGTTTAGATTTTTTTGGAGAGGGAAATGAAGCATATGATTGCTGCAGTCCGTATTGCAAATAGAGCTATTTTTATGCTGCTGACCTCTTTTATTGTCAATTTTGCTTTTGCCAATATGCAAATTAATAAAGAGTGTGTAGTGCCACTTTTTTCCAATAATGAATTTTTGACTATCTGTGATGATTCGAAAAAGAAGAATTTGTTACTTTTGAATAAAGATTTTACGATAGTCAAAAAAGAGGATATAAAAGAAAAGTTCAAGCCGTTAGAACTTATAAAAGCAGATAATAAGCTCTATGTTTTATCAAAAAAAGATAATCTTTTAATACTGTACCGTTTGGATGAGACAGATTTAAAGCTTCAAAAGGTAGGTAGTATATCTTTTGGTAACCGGGATGACTTTATACTGTTTCCAAATTTTTTTGAAAACGAATATTTTGTTAAAAACGGACAAATTTACTTTCGTATAGGCCTGTTGGGTAAAGAGACGATACCGGCATTGGCAATATTCGATCCAAAAAGAAAAACAACCGGGAAAATTGTATTCCAAAAGTTTGCCGGCTTTATGCCTATGCGGCTCTTTGAGTTTCGCGGTGATATTATGTTGTGGTTGCGAAAAGAGCGAAAACCGGAAAACAGTATTGTTGTTAAGGTCAAAGGTACGGAAATTGGATATGATATATTTTATAGTGGTAGCGGTTCCATTTTTTCGGGAGTTTCGCAATCCAAAACAGATAAGATTGTTCTTTTCGGGAACTGTTTAGAGGAAGGATTCGACTTTTGCTTGGCTGAATTTGGCAAAAAAACAGATAAGATTGAAAAGTTTTCAATTCCTTTGCGTCCTCTATTATATTTTACATCGGAAAATTACGAAGTTGTATACGGAACAACCGTAAATCGAAGCTTTAACCCAACAGCATATGTGCGATGCGAAAAGAAAGATCTATCGAAAAAACTTTCCTGCAAAAAACTGGATAGCATCAACTCTTTTGCTCTGCCTATTAAAGTTGAAGCCGAAGACAATAAAAAATATTTCGGTGTCTATTTTGAAACTGAAATTGGAACAAAAGTATACATTCTGGATGAAAATGGAAATATTTATAACTCTTTTCGACTCGAAGATAAATTGACTCCTTTTTTATCAAAGATTTTTTTAGCTAACGGAGATATTTATATATGGAATACCAAAAACGGATCATCCAAATTTATGAAGATGCCGAATGACAGCCGGTGATTGTAGTATTTAATGCAACAGATTTTTGAAATTATTTGAATAATAAGTACCAGTTTACGACAGTTTCGGTAATATAGTGACCGATACCGACCCGGATTTCAGAGTGCCGTTCGGTTTTGCCGGAGGGCTCTACGACCTGGATACGAAGCTTACACACTTCGGCTACAGGGAGTACGACCCGTTTACAGGAAGGTGGACATCCAAAGACCCGATAGGCTTCAAAGGGGGCGACAGCAACCTCTACGGGTATGTACTGAACGATCCGGTGGATCTGGTGGATCGGGAGGGGTTAAATCCTGTTACACCATTTGCCGGAGCTGTTGTAGGAGGTGTGGTTGGTGGGGTAGTTGGAGGGTTTGGGTCTCTTTGGAATGGAGGCAAGTGGAACGGAAGCTTTTGGGAAGGAGCATTAGTTGGTTTAGCTGGCGGTGCAGTTGCAGGCTTTTGTGCCGGGATGGGAAATCTTCCCGGAGCGTCAGCTGCATGGGATGCCGTAGGTGTCGGTGCCGACATAATCATCAATGCATCTCAAGGTGCTAGAGGGGCAAGTAGTGACTGAAAGTAGGCTTGATTTTGTAAGGAATATTCTTGCCTTTTATGGTGTAATTCTTGTTTTTTTAATGTTAAAGTTTAATTTAGATAAGCATGCGCAAACTTATAATTACTGGCAAAGACTCTTTATAATCGCTTTACCGTTATTGACAAGTTCGTTTTTTTGGAATTGGAAAGTGTATAGCTTTTTAAATGCTGCAGCTTATAAAGACGAAAGAAGCTTTGTAAAAGTTTATCTTTTTCTTACATGGTTGCTTACATTGACCATATTCATTTTTGACATTGCCATGACATATGGAGTCTTTTTAAAATTGAGTGGAAGAGTATAGAGTCTTTTCTACACAAAATATATAACTTACGAAATATTCGGTAGGTACTTGTTCAGACTTTTGTGTCAACTAAAGATAAGTATCACGGGGTCAGGGCCCTTTGACCCTTTGATGTGCTGAACGATCCGGTTAATCTGGTGGATCCGTGGGGACTTATGAGTAAAAGGCCAACTCAAGATGTTGACTATGATGCGGTTCGTGGCAATTATTGTCTGGGAGGTTATGAAGCTGCAATAGATTTTTGCTCTCAATATTTTTATATCAAAAACTCGGAATGTCGCAATTATGTGGGAAGACTTCATGTTGGCTTAGAAGATCCAAAATGTGAAAAGAAGGAACAAAATAGTTCATGCGAAAAAATGCAATAATAATTTTGTGCATACTGCTGCTTTTTTCAATAGCAGCCAATTTTTACCTATGGATAAAATATCAAAATGATGTAAAACTGCTTCATAATTTATGCAATAGCAAATCAATTTCACTTCTTTATGGATTGGAGACGAATCAAACAGAGAAAGTCAAGGATATACTAAGAAGTGATTTGGTGCAATTAATTCATGATTATGATAGGGAGCAGTTTGAGCAAAGTAGGGCATTATTGGATACTTGCAAATATTGGAATGAGGTAATCAGAAAGCCTGTTTTGGATATGGTCAAGAATATCAAAGATAATGATTATGCCAAAACAGTTGAAAAAAATTATATTATTCTTAATAACGAGTGCAAGTAATATTATTTTGTATCAAGTGGCCTGACCTTTTACATCACGAGGTCAGGCCCCTTGATGCTCAGGTACAATTTATGAAAAAGCTATACATAAAAACGAATTCCTTAAAAAAGCATCTCTCATTGATCTGCGAGTTGGCTTTATTTTTGGATTTGAAATATTTTGCTGTTTGGTTTTACCCCGAAGCTAAAAGAAAAAAATTGTCATTGCCCTTTGAAAGCAACTTTTACAAAGAAGATATGCTTGAGCCTATAACAGATTATGATGAAGATCAAGAGTTGGAAAGAGTGAGGCTATATAGGTCTTTCAATAAGCGGAAGTGTACTTTTTTGCAAGATTTTAAAACGATTGAAAAATTTGTCGATTCCATCTGTTTCTATAAAAGAAAAAAACAAAATGGTATTTATGCGGCGTAATGCACGAAAGCATGATAATTGCTAAATATAGCAAGAGATTGGAAACATACCTAAAAATCAGAAAAATAGAATATGATACAACACCTCCCGATTGGTGGTAGATCACGATATCAAGAGGCCATACCCCTTGAGGAGTCCCCCTTTCTGCTCTTATGGTTTCTGTATTATACATTGTGCAGTCGGGGTGGGGTCACTATATCATGATGTACATTGCTCTCACACCGGAGTGTTTAACGTATATACCGGGCTTAAGTATAGTTTCAAAGAACCGATGTTATAGTTGGCTTGTACCACAAATTACAATAGAAAGAAAATTGATATGCCGAGTTTTTTGAAATATCTTGCCGACGGTATGAGAAAAAGTATGATCGTCGGAGTACCGGACTTTACTGTCAACAACCAATATACAGATATACAAAATATCGGTAACGATTTCAATATAGCTATAGAAAGCGTTGTGCCAAACAATGAAAAAAGAAAACCATGTTTTGGAAACAGATACGGAAGTTCTACCAGAAGAAGACCAAAAAAAAGAGGCTCAGCTATTTCATAAACTTCATGTAAGATCTGCACCCCTTCCGACACCGGAAGAGATGCGAGGCTATAAAAATATAGATAAATCTTTCCCCGGCCGCATTATCAAAATGGCTGAAAAAGAACAGAACTTCTGACATATAAGCACTTATACGGGAATGGTCGTTTTCCCTGTACTTGTTATTGCCGGCTTTGGCATTTCCGCATATGTTGCTGTTAAAGGGCATGAAATTGCCGCTTCCGTCATAGCTGGGGCCGTAGGTTATATAGTTTATGTGTTCAAAACGAACAATCCTAAACCACCAAAAGAGACAATAAAAGAAGAATAGATTTTTTATATAAGAATAGAATTCTAATAACGCCTTTACCATAGTAAATTGTTGATGAATTTTTCAATGAATTGAAAATTTTGTAAGGAATATTTTTCAATCGGTTGAAAATAGATCGGCGGTGCTATTTCAAAAATATCGCCATATCAGCTATCGAGCAAAAGTCTCCGGGCCGCTTGGCCGACCTCTTCGGCGGAGATCTCTTTCATGCACTCATGCGTCTTTATAGGGCAGGTGCGCTTCATGCACGGGGCGCACTCGAGATCGCGGCGCACTATGACGCTTTTGGGGTTTTCCCACTGCGAGGTCTCTTTATGTTTCGTGGGGCCGAAGATGGCAACGGTCGGAACACGGTAGGCTGCGGCTATGTGCATCGGGCCGCTGTCGCCCGTTATGAAGAGGTCCAGTCCTCCTATAAGGCCGCAAAGCTCCGGGATAGTCGTTTTGCCTGCAAGATTGGTGACGTTTTCTACCCCTTTTTTACGTACTATCCGCTCTATGTCGCCGGCTATGTCCGTTTCGCCGGGGCCGCCGAAGATGACTATGTCGAACCTGTCGGAGAGATCCGCGGCTACTTCGGCGAATTTTTCAGGGTACCATCGCTTCGCGCTTCCGTATGTGGCGCCCGGGTTTATGCCCAGGGTAGGGCGCTCGAAATCTCTTTCGGGCCAGTATAGCTTCAGCGGGCCCGGCTTGTCGTTTCGGCCGGTGACGCCGTTTATGAAGGATTGGTATTTTTGGACTTGGTGAGGGTGGTCGATAGTCAATGGTCGATAGTCGATAGTTTTTTTGTATCGATATTTTTTTGAGGAGCCGGTCAGGGTCAGCAGCAGTTTGGAGTAGAGGTGGCTGCGGAAGCTTACGGCTATGTCGTGGGCCCCCAGCTCTTTTGCGAGGCGGTAGATGTTGAGCGGTCGGAAGCCTGTCGATTTTGTCTTGTCCACTACGGTGCGGCCGATGCGCGGGTGGGCTTTCAGGGCCTCGGTGGAGACGTAGGAGCCTACGACGGTTATCTCTGCATCGGGATATGCCACAAAGAGGTTTTCGAGTGCCGGTGTGGCCATTACGGCATCGCCCAGCCATGTCGGTAGCTCTACGAGTATCTTCATCTTGTCACTTTACCAGCCTGTAGTGCTTTTTGCTCAGCTCCAGCCCGAAGAGCTCTTCGAGCTTTTTCATAAGACGATGCTTCTTCTCGCGGCGCGTAAGAGTGTGGTTCGGGTCTGCTCTAAACACCCCTTCCGCTTTCGGCAGCCACTCCTGCACCACTTTCGGGTGTGTGCCTTTGAACTCCTCTATTATCGAGGGGTCTATTTGGGAGTAGTCTATCTTTTTGTGCTCTTTGTTCCAGTACTTCTGCACCTTCTCGCTTTTCAGGTTCATCTGCTCTTCGCTTCTGACCCATCCGTAGTGGTACATCTTTGCGCCCGTAAGAGCCGCGTTGGGGTAGCGGCCTATCTTGTTGCTTGCAAGCACCAGCCAAAACAGCCCGTCGGGAGCGTAGCTTCTTACGGAGTTTTTTATGATGCGCGGGGCGCGGCGGTACCACCCCGGAGAGTCGAGCCAGCTGTTGGCGTTGCCGTAGAAGTGGATATAGTCGAAGAGCAGCGCCTCGACCCTCTCGTCA
>JALWBF010000195.1:0-400 GCA_027016055.1 Archaeoglobaceae archaeon
GAATTAGCCGTCCGAAATCCAAATACAAGCTTTCCAGAGCGTTAATCAGCCAAAGAACTTTATTTACAATAACAAACTGACGCCAGTCGAAAGCAATGCCCTATGGGAAATCCTTCCAAAAGCAGGGAAGGGTATTTCGATTTAGAATAATTGACGAAAAACAACCGCCTCAACTTTTCTCAAACGTTTAGCCTGTAAACTCTACAGCTTAAAATTTCGGTTAGAATGTCTATATATGAGGGGGCGGGATCTACCATCCTTCTTCTCGTATCATAAATCTCAACCTTAATTTCATTCCTTTTAATAGCCTTAGCCAGCGTAACTATCTCATCTCTTATCGATTTGCCCAAGGGTGTGTTTGCCTTTCCATCCGTAATTAGAATCGCTCTAACCACTGAAT
>JALWBF010000195.1:410-19175 GCA_027016055.1 Archaeoglobaceae archaeon
TCGATAATTCGATCAAAAGGCACACTCGAAATCGGATATCCGTGAGGGTGCCCAATTACAATAGCCTTCTCGTCCCTCGATCCTCTAAATGACTTTTCAGCCCTAAAATAATCACCCTTAGGCATATCGATGTTTACATCGCTTATTCCAGCATCTGCACTGGAGTTACCCACGCCTGAATTGATATCTGCCCTATTCTGCGAATGACTGTGCTTGTTATTACATTTTTTCTTGTTATTACATTTTTTGTTATCATTTCCCCTGCTATCATTATCTGAAATATCTGGAGGCCTAATTGAATCAAAGGGTTTGTCCTTAAGTCTGTGAGGTAAAGCCAACTCCATAGCTTTCTTTAAATCTTCAAAGCTAACCTTCCTTCTTCCATCCAAAGCAGCGATGGCTTTTGCCGTTCTAACGGTAACTATCTCCGCCCTGTGGGTTTTAATCCCCATTTCTACGATCGTCTTAACTAAAAGCTTCAGAAGATCATCATCCATCTCAATTTTATTAATAATCTCTCTCGCTTTTTCAATTCTCTCTCTAAGCTTCCCCTGCTCTTTCTCGAATTTTTTTCTGAAGGCAATGGGATCAGCTTGAAACTCCTCAACTCTTTTGACGATCTCCATCCTCTGCTCGACATCTTTAACAGCCTCAATTTGAACGTAAAGACCAAATCTATCCAGAATCTGTGGTCTAAGTTCTCCCTCCTCAGGATTCATGCTACCAACTAAAATAAAGCGAGAGGGATGCTTCAGGCTTACGCTTTCCCTTTCTATAACGTTCCAACCCATTGCAGCGGCATCAAGCAAAATATCGGCTATATAATCGTCCAGAAGGTTTACTTCATCAATGTAGAGTATGTTTCTGTTAGCTTCTGCCAATATGCCCGGTTGTAAAGCTTTTATTCCTTCTTTAAGTGCTTTTTCGATATCGATCGTTCCGACCAATCGATCCACCGTAACGCTCAAAGGTAAATCCACAACTCTCATCTTTCTTCTTTCGATCTCTATTTCTCCATTCCTCGCCTTCTCTCTGCAAACCTCACACATCTCAAGCTCGTTGTTCGGGTTGCAGTTGAACGGACAACCCTTCACGACTTCTATTTCTGGCAGGACATCAGCTAATGCCCTGACCATAGTCGATTTACCCGTTCCCTTATCACCGCTGAGCAAAACTCCACCTATGGCTGGATTCACAGCGTTACATAGCAAAGCCAATTTGGCTTTTTCTTGCCCCACTATTGCCGTAAACGGAAAAATCGGACGCTCGAAATCTTTCATAACATCACCTCATCCTCAAGAATTCCATCCAATTCAAGATATTTCTCCTCAATCTTTTCTATCTTATCTTCGTCAGTCTCCCAATAGCCCCTTCTATTCGCTTCAAGAAGTCTTTCAAGTATCTCTTTTGTTGCGTAGGGATTGTTCTCCTTCAATCTTTTAAAAATCTCTTCGTCAAATACAAACCTTTCAGCAACCTTATCCCAGATCCAGTTTTCAACAGCGTTTGTAGTTACCGCCAAGCCTAGCAGATTCTCTATCCTTTCTGCTATCTTTTGAACTCCTAAAAACTCATGCTTTAACATTTCATCTACCCACTTCGGATTGAGAGTTCTAGTTATCGTTCCCCTCTCTATAGCATCTTTGACGCTCTCAACCTTTATTACCTCCTTTGTAGTATCCGCTATAAGCATCTCCGGCTTTTTACCCTTTAGAAGTTCAACAGACTTCGATAAACCACCAAAGAACTCGTAGTAGTGATCTAAATCTGTGATTTCGTAGTCGTGGGAATCTCTAACTTGAGAAACTAGATCTACCTTTCTTAAAAGATTTTCAAATACTTCTCTGGCTTCTCTGGAATAGTGTCCCTTCGTGTATGCGTAGCTCATCGATGCGATGTAAGCTTCAGCCAAATCCTTTTCATCGTTCCAGACGCTGTCTTCGACGAGCTGAAGTAATCTCGTGTTGTATTCAGTTGAAGTGGGACCGAAGATTCTGGCTTTTGCTAGTTCACCGTGATCAGACATTTCTTTTACGTGCTTCTTTACGAAGTTCATATCCTCCGGCTCATCCAATTCGGCAACCATTCTAAAAGCTTTGTCGAGCAACTCCATGACGTTTGGAAACATCTCCCTAAAAAATCCGCATATCGTAACAACAACGTCGATACGAGGACGCTTAAGCTCTTCGAGCGAGATTACCTCAAGCTTCTTCTCCCAAGGACTTACATGAACGACTCTAACACCTATATACTCCAATATTTGGGCAATAGTTTCTCCGTAAGTCTTTGCGGTTTCGAATCCCCAAAGAACTACACCAACACTTTCTGGATATCTACCATGCTTTTTCAGGTATTCTTTAATCGTTATCTCAGCGATTTTCTTTCCTCTTTCAACAGCAGATTCCGTCGGAACTTTTAGCGGATCGAATGGATAGATGTTTCTGCCAGTAGGCAAAACATCTGGATTCCTTATGACATCCCCTCCAACTGAAGGTTCTATATAGCAGCCGTTTAGACCTTCGATCAAGTTTTCCATTTCTAAAGAATTGTCCGCAAACTTCCTAGCAACTTCTAGAGCATAATTAAGCGTTTTTTCATACTCTGGAAATCTTTCACCTTTTAAAAATCGTCTGACGATCTCTTTAGCCTCTTCATCGATCTCCTTGAGCTTTGATGGATTGCCAAGCACATCCTCATACTTTAGCCCCTTCCTCTCGGCTATCAGTCTGTTTAGGGACTTAATTTCACCCCTATCGTATCTCGCTACGAGTGCCATGAAATCTTCCAGCTCTTCCAAGCTGTATTTCTCTCCAAATACATGCAGTCCTTTCGGAATTATTGAACGCTTGTATTCGTAGAGCTTCGCCTCAATTTCATCCAAGTTATCTCCCAAGTTCAACTTCTTTGCAAGTTCTAATGCTTTTCTTTTGGCTATCTCCGCTCTTGGCTTATCCTTGTTTAAAGCCTCTCTATACTCATCCAAAAGCTCCTCAAGTTTTGCGTATTCTTCGTAGAGTCCAGAAGTTGTATATGGGGGTGAGTTGTAACTTATAAGCGTTCCATAAAGTCTTCTTTTAGCTATCGTAGCTTCGGATGTATTGATGACGTGATAGATGTAGAGGTGGGGCATCGTTCCGATTAAGATATCTGGGAAGCACTTTGAACTCAATCCAACTTCCTTTCCTTTCATGAATTCTGCCAACCCATGAGTTCCAAGATGAATAACGCAATCTGCTTTGAATACCTTCTCAAGCCAGAGGTAGAACGCTATGTATTGGTGATGTGGTGGCTTAGTTTGATCGTGAATTGCTGAATAGATATCATCTCCATCCAGCGGTGGTCTCGAAGGTTGAACTCCAACAAAAATGTTGCCCAAGATAACTCCTGGGATTAGAATACCCTTCTTATCGACCATTATATTGCCGGGAGGATCTCCCCAGCATTCTATTACATCCCTTTTGCAATCCTCCGGCAACTCGTTGAAGTATCTTAAGTATTCTTCAACGCTCATCCTCGGACATTCGATCTTTTCTGGTGGATACAGCTTTGGATTGAAGAGTTTTCGCTCTACGAACAGATCCTTTATCTTAGCCTTCTCAACCTTATATCCTTCTTTTTCAAGTCTTTCAAGGATCCTCTCAACACTCTTAAACGTATCTATGTAAGCCGCACTTCCAAGGTTTTCTTCTCCCGGAGGATAGTTGTAGATGATTATAGCTATTCTCCTATCTTTATTTGGCTTCCTCTTGAGTTCAAGCCACCTATTCACCCTACTAACGAACTTGTCGACTCTATCTGCTATAGGCACGACTTCGCAGTCTTTCACACCACAAATTGGAATCGGTTCAACCCCACCATCCATTTCAGGCAGTTCAACTGTGGTAATCGTCTGGAGGATATCCAATCCTCTTTTACTCTTTTCCCATTCCTCTATCTTCTGCATCAGCATTGTAGCCGGTGTAAACAGCTTGGATTTCTTCTCCATTAGAAACTCAATCGTCGGTCTTGGATCTCCTCCCAAAGGGCCTCCATTCAGCCTAAACCACAGTAAACTGATTATGCAGTCGAGTTCGTAATCTTTAAAGCACTCTTTCATAGCCTTCAAATTTATAATTCCATCAGAATAAACTGGAACGATATTTGCATCCAATCTTTTTATGATTTCCTTTAGGGTTGGTATGCAAGATTCAAGATGCATCCCGCCATAGAAGAGCAAACCGACAGTCGGCTTGCTTGGATCGATTTTAGGCTTAAATCCGTAGCCGTAGTCTGGATGGTATAAACCGTAGTCCGGATATTCAATCGGATCTTCCGCTTTAACGTTCAGTCCCTTTATTTTGCAGATGAAGAGAAGCATGTTCTTGTAGTTTTCATAGCCTCCATTAGCCCAATACTTTACGATCCTGATGTAGTTCCTTGCATCTCTAAAAACGCCAAATGGTAGAATTTTACCCATCGTCTCTATAATCTTTTGAATTCTGTTTATCCACTTCTTTACGCTTTCAGGATTGACACCATAGGACATGTTAGCTCCTTTAATCTTGCTCATTCTAAAGCTACCGAGCTTTGCAAGGGTGAATAGTGTAGAGCCACCAACCAAAACCACAACATCCTTATCCTTGTAATCGAGCTCCGTAAGATAGGAGGGATCACCTCTAATGTCGATTAGAATGATATCAGCCCAATCAACGTAGCTCTGGAGGTTATCGATCTTATGAAGCTCATGGGCAAAAATCAGCTTGACATCCGCATACTCCCTGACATCTTCAATCGCCTTTACGAGGCTTCTATTCACGACGAGTGAAATTATAAGGATTTTCACTCTTTTAGTTCCTCCCATGCCTCTACCACCTTTTTAGCGTTTGATTTCCAGTTCTTAACATCATCCATCGTATAGATCTCAATTGCTCCCCCCTGAACGTCACCAGTAATTTCATCCTCTAAAATTCCCTCTATTTCGGCATAAGCTTCTCTCAACTTCTCTATCAAATTCTCGTCAGCATTCCAAAGCCCTCTTTCGTAAGCTTCGATTAAACGTCTTGTAATCTCCTCAACAGCATAGATGTTGTTCTTCTCAAACCATCTTCTCATCTCCTCATCAAGCACATACGTTTTAGCTATTTCATCGAAAATCCATTTATCAACGAGCTTCGTCGTAGCGGACCAGCCGTATAGATGCGAGATCTTCTTCGAGAACTCACTAGCACCTCTGTAGCCGTGCTTTTTCATCTCAGAAATCCAAATCGGATTCAAGAGCTTAGCTCTAATGATCCTCTCTATTTCATCTTTCATGCTTCTGATGTCCGTAAAGCTGACATCCTTCGTATCTACGACAACTATCTCAGCATTCCTTCCCAACGCCTTAACAGCGTTGTAAAATCCTCCGTGGTATGAGTAGTAACAACAGCAGTTGAATATGTCGTGCTCGTCGCTTACATGGTTTCGAGTTACTATATCGACATTCTTCAAATTCAAAATCAGGCTCTCAAAAGCTTTCTTGCCAAAATACTTGCGGGTATATGCGTATCCGCTCCACTGAATCCAAGTTTTGGCTAAGTCCTCATCGCTTTGCCAAGCAGAAGCTTCTACCGCGTAGCTCACACCAGCCCCGTAGCTACCGGGAGGAGAGCCAAAAACTCTACACAAAGCCAGCTCTTTATCCCTAAGCTTCGATACGTGCTCCAAGAAGTGCTTTCTGACGTAATTCATCTCTAAAGGTTCGTCCAAGCTCGCAACCTTAGCTACCGCTTCGTCTATCAGATATATGTAGTTCGGCAAAGTATCTCTAACTATACCGCTGATCCTCACAACCACATCGATACGAGGACGTTTAAGCTCTTCAAGCGGAATAACTTCTAAGCCTTTAACCGCTCCGTTCACCCAGACTGGCTTTACGCCCAATAGGTATAGAATTTGAGCGATCTGTTCACCATCAGCCTTATACGCATCCACACTCCAGATCCATTCCCCAACCGTCTCAGGATACCTCCCATACTTTTCTAGGTAATACTTCAAGAGCTTGTTTGCAGTCTCTACACCAATCTTCCAAGCCGATTTAGTTGGAAGAGAAGTGGGATCTACAGCAAAGAAGTTTCTGCCCGTAGGTAAAATCTCAATCTTACCTCTCGTCAGTGAGCCTGAAGGAGCAGGCTCAACGAATTCTCCGCCTATGGCTTTAACAAAACCGTCGAACTCCGTTCTGCATTCTCTAATTTTATTGGCAATTTCCAAAGCCTTCTTGAAAGCTGAAATAACCTTTTCATCCTTAACTCGACCTTTCGTAAGCTCAAGCATAACTGGCTCCTCCTAAAATCTCAGAGATATTCTTATTCAGAATTTTAAGGATCAGATCATCGGAACCGTTATCTGCTTTAAGCAAATCGTCTATAGTCCTAACAGCGATCTTATGCAGAAGCTTTAGAGTTTCAGAATTCGTTAATCCGAACTTATTTATATCATTCGGCTTAGACTTCATTTCATCGTAATCCAAGCCGAGATACTCGGCTATAACTCTCCTTATAGAAGGATATTCGTAAGTATCGTTTGCCATAATTGTCGCAACATATTCGGCAAGCTTATCCAGGCGGGGATGAGCAAAGACATGCAATCCCATTTCTATTTGGGTGTTTCTGATGGCATCAACATGTCTGTGGATATCTTCCACCACCTTTTCCGGCTCATTTCCCTTAATTGGAATGTTGCTATCCTTTGCTTTAGCGATTAAATCCTTGTAGATTATCTCAGCCCTTTCAAAATCACCCAACTGTTTTGCTTTGAAATACTGAGCTATGAGAGAATCGATCTCATCCAAGACGTCTGCCATAGCCATTGGAGGATAAATGTGATCCACTATTACAGCATAGCCTCTTCTCTTTGCGATTACACCTTCCATCGGATTTGAGACGTTGTAGACGTAAACGTGAGGAACATCGTCGATGCTGATCTCGGGCCAACAGTTAACAGATAGCCCAACGCCTTTGCCGGGTCTGAACTCGAGATATCCGTGGGTTCCGAAGTGGATTATAACATCCGCCTTGAACTTACGGGAGATCCACCTGTAAACAGCTAGCCATTGATGAGGGGGTGGAATCGTTGGGTTGTGCAAGATCTTACATATTCTGCCATCGCATCCCGCTCCAGCACAGCCGAACTTAGGCTGAAGAGTTATGAAGACATTTCCAAACAACAAGCCGGGGATTACGAATTTCCCGTTGTAAACAATTCCCGCAAATTCCTTACCCCTTCCGCTTAGAACATCTTCAGGATTTCCCCATTCCTTAACCATCTCTTCTTTCGCTTTTGCTGGCAGTTCGTTGAACCATTCCATGTAAGTTTCCAAATCGACAAAATCAACCGCTCCCCCTTTAGCGACGATCTCCTCAACGGATGTCCACCTAAACTCGCTTATAGCCTTTCTTTCCAGTATGAGCTTCATCAATTCTTTCCCATCTTTCGGAGGATTCTCCACTCTGTAACCAAGCTCCTTGAGTTTATTCAAAAGCTTTGCAACACTTTCTGGAACATCTAAGCCCACACCAACAGCAACACTCGCCTCCAGACCTTTGCACGGCGGATTTATTAAAATAATTGCGATTTTTCTCTCTTCAGCTTTTTTCTTTCTAAGTTCTATCCACTTCTTAATCCTCCTTGCCAAGTATTTCGCATGTTCCTTATATAGCTCGAAGGACTTTACACCGTTATCATCAATCCTCGATCCAGCGATGTATACCGGCTCAATTAGCCCATCAACTTCGGGCATGATTATTGTCCAAACCTGAGACATGTAGTCTAATCCTTGCGGATTTTCAGACCATTCCGAAACGCTTTGTGAGGAGGAAAAGCATGGCTGAATTATAGGAACATTTAATTTCTTTAGCAACTCCAAGCCGGCAACCTCTTTAAATCTGTTCTCTTTATTCCATCTCCCGTGATCGAGTAGAAAGAAGTAGGTTAGGTTGAGCACAGCATCAACGACTGGCTTTCCATCTAAGATAAAGAATTCTCTAATCGTATCTTCCTTCGAGGGAGTATTCAGCATTTCATCCCTCCAGCCGTAAGTAAAGACGGGCAAAACTCCCAAACCTTCATTTTCGAATGCTTCTACGATTTCGTTAAGTAGCCTAAGATTTCCATAAAGCCAATGGGTTCTGTGGAAGAGTATACCAACGAGAGGTCTACCATCGTAAACTTTGAGAAAATCTTTCGTTCTTTCGAACAATCCATATTTCGGATGATATATGGCATGCCAAGGAACATCTCTTACGTCACCAACTTTAACAGCCATCCCTAAACATCTTAGCAGAAATCTTACAAGATTTCTAAGGTTTTCCTCTCCTCCAAGCTTGAAGTAAATTATAGCCTTACGCAAAACTTCTGGCGAACCTCTTGAGAGGTGAGAGTAATTTTCCGAAGCGGAAACGACTATCTTAGCCTTAGATCTTTCGATAGCATCCTCAATTTCCTTAGATAGGTCATGAGTGTATATGAATACAGCATCTCCATCCGCTTCGGAGTTAATAGAATATTCGAATCCGAGCTCGGATTCTTCTTTCAAAATCTTGCGAAGCGTTGGAACGACCGCTCCGCCATAGCCTATGAAAAAGCACAGCTTCATCAACTCAATGTAGATTTAAACAATATAAGTATTACGTCAGATTAAATTGGTATTACATATAGATAACCATCAACGTATATGATCTTAACCTTTATACCATAAACTGATTCGATATTATTCGGCGTCAGAACTTCTTCAGCTTCGCCTACGGCAAATATATTTCCATCCTTCATCATCACGATCTTGTCTGCAAACCTCGATGCAAGGTTGAGATCATGCACTGCAACTATTGCCGTTAAGCCATTCCTCGTAAGATCCTTTACGAGTTTCATGACTTCAAGCTGATGCCTCAAGTCCAAATTCGCGGTAGGCTCGTCGAGCAAAAGTATTTCAGGTTCTTGAGCCAAAGCTCTCGCTATCAAAACCTTCTGCTTCTGTCCTCCACTCAGCTCGTTGAAATCTCTCATGGCGATATCTTCGATATTTAAAAGCTTCAAAACTTTAACAACCCTTTCGAAATCTCTCTTGCCGTAAATCCAGCTTATGTGCGGTCTTCTACCCATCAGCACTACATCAAAAACCGTTGCAGGGAATGTCTGCTGAACTGATTGAGGGACATAACCGATCATTTTTGCTATTTCTGAGTGGCTCAAATCTTCTATGCTTTTGCCATCCACGTAAACGATCCCTTTACGAGGTTTAAGAATTCTGTTTATGCATTTCAGCAGTGTGGACTTTCCACTTCCGTTCGGACCGACTATTGCCGTCAGCTTCGACTCTTCAATCTCCAGAGTAACACCCTTCAATGCCTTAACGCTCCTATATTCAAATTCCAGACCTTTTATCCTTATTTTCATGACCAATACTCCCTCTTTCTTCTAATGAGCAGATACAAGAACATGGGCCCACCTAAGCAGTTAGTAATGACGCCAACGGGAAGTATCACAGGTGCGATGATCGTTCTTGCAATTGTGTCACAGATCAACAGCAAAGCCCCTCCGAACAGAGTTGAAGCTGGAAGGAGATATCTGTAATCTCCACCTATTATTATCCTGCATATGTGCGGAGCGACCAAGCATATGAATCCAATTGTTCCGGTGAAGCTTATTATGGATGCGGTCAGAAAGGTTGCAACAAGCATAACCACAATTCTGACCCTTTCTGGATTTATTCCCAAGCTCTTTGCCACCTCATCCCCCGATATGATCATAACGTTAACGTCGATAGTCTTCTACATCAAAATGACAAAACAGACGACAAGTGATGTAAATGTTACAGGAATGACATCCCAGCTTGCCTTACCCAGATCTCCTATCATCCAGAAGTAAGCGGTCTTTACTGCTTCGGGCTCGGCAAAATACATTATTATCGTTATGATCGCGTTGAAGATGTACATCATCGCAATTCCAGCCAATATCATCGTTTCCGGTGTTGCACCCTTGAATCGAGCTAAGGCCAGTATGACAAACACGGGGATTAAAGAGAATGCAAATGCGTTACCCACTATGAGATATTTACCAGCAAAGATTCCCTTGGAAAGCAATATAGCGATGGCTGCTCCTAATGCAGCTGCAGATGATATTCCTAGAGTATACGGAGTCGCTAGTGGGTTTCTCAAAACCCCTTGAGTCATTGCCCCAGCACAGGCCAAACCGGCTCCGGCTATCACAGCGAGCAGTATCCTCGGCAACCTCAAATTCCAGACAATGGATTCCTTCGTGGTTTTTGGATGCGAAATTAGACATTTGAGAATTATAGAATAGACGTCAGAAACCGATATGGGATAAGAGCCGAGCGTTGCGGATATTCCAGCCACAACGAATATCAATGCTAAGTTAAAAATTATGAAAATAACTTTCTTTTTCGCCGATTTCTTATAGCTGTCGATCACCATTTTGGATACACGAAGCAACCCTCTTTGCTTACGTTGAACTTTATGTGCAGAAAGTCGTTCACGTATTCCTGAAATATCTTCTTCGGATTGACATCCTTAAACTCTTTAGGATAGAGTATCTTTGCAACCTCCACAAGTGCTGCTGGGAACGATGGAGCGGTTGCTAAATCCGCCGATATTACGTAAACCCTACAGTTCTTTATCGCTGGAATGTTCTCAAGTCCAGAAGTTTCAACTATCATCAGATACTGCTGAGCCATGCCACTGCAATCCTTTTCGTAACCTCCGGCGTAGCTCCAAGATAGTATGACATCTGGAGACCAGAGAACTATTTGCTCTGGATCTACTTCGAAGTATCCTTTTCTACCTTTCAAAACGTTGTCACCACCGGCCATAATCGATAGATCGTAGAGACCTGTTCCTTCACCGAACGCCTTCAACACGCTCGAACCGCACGTGTAAACCTTTACCTTCTTTTCGGGAATTCTCGACTTTACAATGCTTTCTATTTTTTCGAACCATTCTATATATTTAGTCGCATTCTTTTCTTTATCAAGCAGGTAACCAAGCTTTCTAATTTCCTCTTTCATTGTTCTACCTTTATAAAAATCTAATCTAATTACTGTTATATTCAAACCAAGAAGCTTAAATTTTTCTTCGAGTTTGCTTGGATCTGGCCATCTAACGTAAGTAATCACGACATCTGGGTTTAGATTTACTATTGCCTCTATGTCCGGATCAAAGCATGAACCCACCGATGGTAATTTACTCAGTTCTGGGAATTGCTTTTTAGCCTCCTTAGTATATTTACTAATTCCTACTATCTTATCTTCTGCACCGAGTATGACCAAGGCTTCAACAGCATCGCTATCCAAAGCAACTATTCTCTTTATCGGTCTGTATACAGTTATGGTTCTGTTTGCCGAATCCACGATCGTTTTCGGAGTTCCGTTCCAGTAGATGTAAACGTATGATGCATCTCTAATCTCATCTAAGCTTAAATCGGATTTTCCGAGGAGGTAGTTTATTATCGCATTTGCAAGCTCGTCTTTCGTTATCTTTCCATCCTTAAAGAGATCAATATAGCTTGCATTTGCCAAACCAATGCACAGCAAAAGAAGTATCGATACCGCGATTATCCTCATCTCAAACACCTCCATAATGCGATCAGAATAGATACAACAGCCAATGTTACCCCAAATCCGGGAGTCTTGGGTGTTTTTAAGATCTTAGGGGTTTCAGTTAGAGTTGGAGTCGGGGTAGGTGTAACTTCGATCTTAGGCGTGACGTTTGTTTTCGCAACGACAACTTGCTGTTTAATCTCACAGCTTCGATTCTTCAGCATGTCGATCCATTTACCCTCAATGACGAACACTCCTTCCTTTGCAGCTTTAAGCTTGCACGAACATTCGTTCGCATTTATAACGGCTATAGCCAACTCGTTTCCATAGATCCTGTAGGGTTGTGAGCAGTTTACGACTTTAAATCCCTCTGGAATTTTCAAAACTACACCAGATACCGTGCTATTCACGTAGATCGTGATGTCGAACTCCTCGTTTGGAAGAACTTTGGCTGGAACTTTCAGAGTTAAAGCGGATGAAACGCCGATTGTGCAAACGATCAAAGCCAATACCAGTGCAATTCTCATGGTGTCTCAATAATCATAGCCCAATATAAGTGTTACGAAAAATATTACAAATCAACTATAATGTAGTGATATAGTATTATCGAAGAATTTTTAAGATGCTAATATTATACCGTTTGCGGTGATTGTTGTGAAAAACTGATCGGATCAGTAATATTAGTAATAACATGTAAAGTGCTGAGGAAAAATCTCACATGGGATGTATCTGCTGTTCTTAAGCTTACTTAGGATTTCACCTAGATTCATGGCAGCTTTTACCAAGTGATCTTCAATTCTGTGCTTTTTGGAAACTTCCCCCAATTCATCCCCGCTTTGAAAAGCGAGACATTCTTAGCGACATTCTGTAGAAAAGTTACTAAAGGGATTTTGAGATGATAAAGCGAGTTCACGAAAATTTTGATGTTGAGATAATACAATAAAATTAAAAATTAAAATTATAAAAAGCAATCCTGACACCAGCAATAATCCCAAACTCAGGATTTCTTCCCGACAACCTTACTCCACTTCTTCTCCCAATACTCCTTAATAACCTCCAAAGCAATTAACTTCTCACCGCTCAGGAACCTTATGCATGCTCCTCCAGCTACTGAGACGTGATCCATCTTCTTGTCGATTCCGGTCATCCTTGCAGCCGTCGAAATGTGACCTCCTCCGACCACCGAATATTTCGCCTTAGCCACAGCCTTTAGTATCTCGAATGTTCCCAGCGTGAATCTTTCGTCTTCAAATACTCCCGCCGGACCGTTTATCACGGCAACATCATACTTGGGAATCTCTTCGGAAAGCATAGATATCGTTTCAATCCCAATATCCATTATCTTCGCTTTTCCGTCGAACTTATCCAATGGGATATCCTTTCTAACACCGTTAATCTCAACTCCGACGTCTATCGGTAAGACGATCCTATCTTTGAATCTGCTGTAAAGTTCAAGCATCTCCTTATCGTTTACACCTTCCTTGTTTTCCTCAACCACCTTTCGGTTGATCTCACCGATATCCTGCCCGGCAAGCATGAGGAAGTAGTTTGCTACGACTCCCGTTAAAATAACCTTATCCGCAATACCCTTCGTTAGAACGTTCTTCATCACCTTAACGGCATCTTCGATCTTTGCTCCGCCCAAAATAAACACTTTTCTTCCCTCACTCTTCAGAGCTTTGGAAAGAGCGAGAACCTCTTTTTCGACGAGCCTGCCTACGACGGAAGGTAAAACGGGAGGAAAGCCGACCAAAGAGGCATGGGCCCTATGGCAAGCGGAAAAGGCATCGTTTACGTATAGATCGAAGTAGTCCTTCAGCTTCTTGACCATATGCGATGTAGCATGCTCTTCCGCGCTTCTCTTAAGTTGCTCTTCCGAGTAAAATCGGACGTTTTCGAGCAGTAGAACCTCTCCTACATCCATCTTCTTTATTCTCTCCGTAACTCGACTGCTGAATATTTCATCCAAATATACTACCTCCTTCCCCAGAAGCTCGGACAGAACCTTAGCGTGAATTTCGAGAGTCGTGAAATCCTTCTTACCCGGTCTGCTTTGGTGTGCGAGAATAACGACCTTAGAATCCTCAAGATCCCTTAGTGTGGGGATGTGACTTTCAAAACGCGTCGTGTCCAAAATCGTCGAATTGACTATGGGAGCATTTATATCGAGCCTGAGCAGGACGCTTTTACCATCGTAATCCACATCATCGAGAGTGGGCAAGCCATCAATCATCAAATGTTGTAGAATTAATGATTATAAAATTTATTCGTTTCGAGTTCAATGAGCGGTAATGGTTCGCCAAAAGTTTTAAATCAAAATAGGTTTCTTGCGGTATCAAATGATGAGTGCGGCCGTATCTGACTGAGGGATGATGAGTAGTTCCAGCCCTGAAATTAAGCAACCATAAATGTGGATTCCTTGACGATCTTTAAGTGCTCTTCACCTTTCAGGAACAGCAGAATGACGACGAATCCAGCCATTATTAAAGGTATAGCGCTCACGAAGACGTGCCTGAAGCTCCTCATGAAGGCTTCCACTATCAGCACCAATGGTGCTCCGAAACCTTTCATTGCAAGTATTCCGAGCATCTTAATTTGCATAGGATTTGGAAGCTGGTTTCCGTAATTGGGTATCAGTTCGTTCATCTTTCCGGTAAAAAGAACTCCTCCAAAGGCGACACCCATGGCTTGGGCGAGCGTATTAAAGGTTCTGATGGTTCCGCTTGCCATGCCGGCTTTTTGCGGAGGAACTGCGGTTATCATTACGTTCATCGCCGGAGCCATTACAAGACCCATTCCCGTTCCGAGCATCGCCAAGATCGGAGCGAGATCCCAGAATCTGACGTTTATCTTCAAATGGCTTAGTAAGTAGAGCGAAGTTGCGAATATAATTGGTCCTATGCACATCGTTATCTTCGGATTTACCCTATCGCTCAACCTTCCGGCAATTGGGGCAACTACGGTGTTTAGTATCGATATGGGGAGAACCCAGATACCCGCTTCTTCGGCTGTAAGCCCCTTTATTCCCTGAAGGAAGAAGGGAAGTAAAAACATTGAAAGGGAGAGACCCATAAACATGAAGAACAGGGCTACTACGCAGGTGCTGTAGTTCCTTATTTTGAACAAACTTAAGTCGAGGATTGGATGCTCGTATGTCAGCTCTCTAACTACGAACGCTATCAGATACGGAATTGATATGAGAAAGCTTGCTACGGTCTTTTCCGAATTCCATCCCCATTCCTGACCTTTTATTAAGCCGAGGGTGAGAAATCCAAGCCCCACCGCAAGCAGGGCTACGCCTACGAAATCTATCGGCTCCCTTTCTCCTTCACCCAAAGCCGGAAGTAGCATGAGTCCCAAGATGACAGAAATAATTCCTACCGGTATGTTTATGTAAAAAACCCAGTGCCAGCTTAGGTTTGTAGTTAGCCACCCTCCCAGAACGGGACCGAGGCTGAAGCCCGTAGCTATTATAATCGACTGAACGCCCATTGCGGTTCCTCTTTTACCCGGAGGAAAAAGCTCGGCGAGCATAGCAACGGCGTTTCCAGAAATTATCGCACCGCCCACAGCCTGAATAATCCTGAATATTATGAAGACGATTATGTCCCAAGACTGAGCGCAGAGGTAGCTTCCGATTACGAATATCGACATTCCGACGCAGTAGAGAAGATCCCTCCGCACCATATCCCCTATTCTTCCGAACGGAATAAGGAGTATGACCAAGGTTATCGTGTATGCGTTTAGTATCCATTCTACATCAGTTGCCGTAGCCCTGAATTCCTGAGCTATGCTCGGCAGTGCCACGTTCAAAACGCTCGCGTCTATTATAACCATGAAAAGTCCCAATGCAACCGGTATCAGGGAAAGCCAAGGATTAACCCTTTCCACGCTTAGCCCTCCTTACGAATGCAACGGCAATCGCTAAGCCAACCATAGCCAAAGCTATCGATGTAGCCATGAGCGGAGTTATGAGCGGCTTCTCCCTAACTTCGACAGATGCAGTTATAGGACTCGATATATGTCTGTATCCCTGACTGTCGTAGTATTCGATGACTATGTTCACCGGATAATACCCCGCCCCCGCATCCTTGCCCACATCAACCCTGAATTTCGCAACGGCAGTTTGATTGGGTTTCAGGGTTCCTATGAAGTATAATCCCGGCTGGGATTTTCCGATCAAACTGCTTAAAGAGCTTCCGCCGGCTATTGTCAATGGCGGGTTCAGTTCAAGCTTAACAACAGCATTGTAAACAGTCAGACTGCCTATGTTCTTCACGACAACCTCCACATTTCCTGTTTCATCCGGATAGAGATCGCTCTTTATAGATACTATTTCGAAGTATGCGACCTTGGGCTTTACCAATATGGGAACGGATTCTATGCTGACGAGATCCTTTGCATCTCCAAAATCGAATCTCTCTATTAGGTAAAGCTTATGCGTCCCGCTTACCGCATCTCCGGAAATCGAAATCCTGAACGTCGCCCTCTTCACGCCGAGATCTCCTACGAAGTATGCGGGGCTGATCGGGGTTATCGTCGGGTCGGGGGATATTAGGTATAGACTGAGGTTTCTAACATCGCTACCGCTCAGTTGAATCGTAACGCTACCCTTCATACCAACTCCTACGTTTCTCGTCTCGATACTAACTACCCTTATCGGACTGGACGAAGTCACCGTGATTTCAACGTAATGCCTTTCGCTCACAACCTCATCGCCGAGCTCGTTTTTGTATCTTAAAAATAAGCTTGCTCTGTAACTTCCGACGGGAGCCAAGTCTTTTATATAGAACAGAACCCGCTTCGTCTCTCCTCTTTTGAGATCTCCCAAGCATGGTTGGTTTTCGGCTCTAATTAGAGGAGTATCGAAGGATAGTATGGCAACGGCATCCTTCATGCTTCTCTCAACTTTAATCTCAACCTCAACGAAACCCTTGGAAGGAATCGTTATCATCTGAGCATCTTCCTGTCTTTGCATTTGAATGAACGGCAACATCTGTTGCATGCCCTGCTGCATGCCGTGTTGCATCGGAATCGTTTTAGGAGGAGTTATCAGACTTTTAACTGACAAAACTTCGAACGTATGTTCCCTTAGAACCTTCAATCCTATCCGCTTCGTCAGTATCCTCGGCATGCCTCCGGCTGTTTTGAATCTTAAAACGAGAATGGCTGGATATGTCTGATTAAGCGCTCCTCCAGAGACATAAACCTTAAATTCTGCTTTAGCTACTTCGCCGGGTTTTAAATTGCCGATGTAAGCAGACATGGCTTTCGGATTTACGAGCAGAGGAGGAGTGGCATTCAGCATTAGAACTGCATTGCATATCGGGTAAAGTCCCGTGTTCTTAATGGTAACTTCAACTGATCCTTCGCCGTTCGTTTTTAAATTCGAATTTATTTTTATCACTGCAAAGTCGTAATCCTTCTTGGTTATGTTTATCGTCACATACTCCGTGTCGCACTCGTTTTCGGAGTATGTTATTATCACGCCTCCGTTGACCCTTTCATATTTAACGCTCGTATATTTCAGCTCAACGGGAACCCTGTATTCTCCCATCCCAGCGTTTTCGTCAACTCTAACCTTAAAAACAGCCTTCGCAACCCTTCCAGCTGGAAGATCGCCTATCAAAAACGGATTCGCGGACTCGACCTTAATCGGAATAAACTCATCGTTTATTTTAACTCTTAGATCCTTAGCCGTAGTTATGAGTTGCAGAGCTGCTGCCGTGCTTTCGTTCAAGTAAAATCCGCTTACTATTCCTTCATTTTCAATCAGAAGGGTTATATATGTCTCCTCACCGGGATGAAGTTTGTTATCCCCCAATATCACGACGTGGAAATTGTTGGATGCCTTAGCGAGTCCTATAGATGATATAAGCAGGATTACAAGCAAAATACGCTTAATCATTTTTCATCGACCTCCTTTAAAAGATTTTCAAGTTTCCTTCTGGTTTCCTCAAGTATCGCCAGAACAGCATCCTTATCCACGTTAGACCTATACAGCCTCTCAAGAGTATCTATAAAATCGCGCGGAATCAGCGCGCATATCGGAATTCCCCTCTTAATTTTGTCGTCTATTCTCTCAGCAACCATCATCAAGTCTGGATCGTCAAATATCTTCGCCAAAACTATGTGAGCGTTCTTTATCTTTTCGAGCAACTCCGTTTTGATCTTATTTGTCTCCTTTAAGGCTTCCCTTCCCTTATCCGTTAGCCTATAAACACACCTGTTATCGTGCTCGTATTTTTCTATAAAACCGTTGTTTGTTAGGCTCTCAAGGAGCGGATAGATAGATCCGGTTGAAGGCTTCCAAAATCCGGTCTTCTCACGGATTCTCGCTATTATACCATAACCTGTATCGGGTTTTTCATCCAACAACTTCAGAATGAGATACTTCAGAACCCCGCGGGGAATCTTTTCCATATCGATACCGATATATCGATACCGATATAAATTTTACCATCAAGCCCTCGGTAATCGGCAAATTCATCACTGTTCAGCACTGTTTTTTCTTCATCGGGCGTATTTATTTGGAAGCGAAATTCATAAAAGGCTTTTGCCTTGAAACTGCTAATTAACAATACTTTTCCAGCCAGAGTTTTATAGCCTCTTCTACAGCCTCGCTTAGAGCACCTTTTTTGTTACCTTTAACTTCTATTACCTTAGCTCTGAACTTTCTGCCGAGCTCTTCATCCACTTGGATCGTCATTCTCATATACACAAGTATGCGGAAAAGTTTATAAGCTTAACTGCTTAAGCATGATTAATAAGAAGAATACTTTAAGGGTAGCTTATTGTAGCTGATAGAGACGTTATAGCCAGCTTAAACATTCGGATGTTCATTTGCGGACATCCGTCGAACCCCTCAGCGTGCCCTGGGTTTCATCACGATTCAGAGAAGGGCAAGGTCATCATCGGGCGTCAGACCTAAAACGTCTCCTCATTACTCAGAAGGGCCGGACATCATCATCCGCCAGATTAAATAACCGCAGATACTTAAAAACTTTTAGATGATGACATCGACCCGGGCTGAGGAGTGATGATGTGCGCGGGACTGATAAACTTTTTATCTCATCAAATCCAAATTTAATCGAGTGATGAAACCCATCGGGTCTGATGGAAGATGATGAAAGGGATGTCGTCTGATCATTCCAGCAGAATGTGATCGTTCTCGTTCCAAGGCGGATAGCTTACGA
>JALWBF010000196.1 GCA_027016055.1 Archaeoglobaceae archaeon
GAGTTCTGGCATCTTCTCGCTCGCAACCTTTAAAATGTCGTGCATAAACGGTAAACCCAGCTTCTCAGCGGCAATAGGATGGATGGCAACGCAGATCAATCCGCCACCTTCGATTCTCATCATCGCCACATCCTTGGGTGTTACGGCTATTGCCGGAATGGCTATATCCGTCTCACCTTCTCTATCATCGAAATCGTATATCAAAACTGGTTTACCCATTCTGAATTGCCTAAGAGCTTCTTCAATCATAGAATCACCTCCACTTCAACGTAATCCCCATCTTCAAGCTTGAGAACATCTCTAAGCTTTACGGGAGCTATAACCTCCAAAACGTCTTCAGGATAATGAGTCCTTTTTGGCATAACTATTGCACCTTCTATGCCTTCTATTTTACACTTAAAAGCCTTGACTTCACCGAACGTTCTGTCTGGGGTTGAAAATCCCTCAATCAGTATTCCATCCTCTTCATCAAGCTTTCGTCTGAAGTAAAGCTGTTCCTTGGGTATCTTTAAGTTAAGCGTGCCGGGAAAAGGATCGAATCCCAATTTCTCGATAAACTGCCTTCTGTAGCCATCTAAGGAAACGTAATAACGACCTTCTCCAACTCCGCTGAATACCCTTCCTTTAATCGTAATAGTTCCCTCCTCCTCGAAAATCTTCTTGTAGTCGAGATACTCCTTATACAGCATCTTTTTACCCTTCTCAGTAATTACGATGAACTGCCCATCTCTCGTAATCGTTCTTTCAATGAGTCCTTCATCCTCAAGTTCTTTAAGCTTTCTTGCAGCAGTCTGCACACTCTGTCCTATCTTCTCAGCTAGTTCCTTCGAGCTTATCTTCAGAACCTTCTTCGTGGCGTTCATCAGAGCAAGTTGTTTCAGAACTTCGAGCATCTCATAATCGAGATGCATCTCATCTATGTAAATCTTTTGGAATGTAACCTCTGTAACGGATCCTATTAAGATCGGCTCACACTTTAATATGTGCCGACATCTAACCGCAAACAGTTTTAATATGCAAGCTTAAAATGATACGATGGAAATCGATTACGATGCTGTAGGCTTAAGGGTGGGAATCGAAATTCATCAGCAACTCGATACGAAGCACAAGCTCTTCTGCCACTGTCCAACCGTTCAAAGAGATGTAGAAGAATCAAACTTTGAGTTCTTCCGTTATCTAAGACTGAAAAGGAGTGAGATCGGAGAAGAAGATAGGGCTGCAAAGGAAGAGGTTATGAGAAGCAAGAAGTTCATCTATAAGTTCTACGATACGACATGCTTGGTTGAAGCCGATGAGGAACCGCCGAGGGAGCTAAACATGGAAGCCCTTAAGATTGCGATACAGATCGGGAAGATGCTCAACATGGAATTCGTCGACGAGGTTCACGTGATGCGTAAGATAGTCATAGACGGTAGCAACACAACCGGATTCCAGAGAACGGCTTTAATAGCTTTCGATGGCTACATAGAGGTTGACGGACAAAGGATCGGCATAGCTACGCTTTGCTTGGAAGAAGAAGCCTGCAGAAAGATAGAAGATAAGGGAAACGTCGTGATATATTCCCTCGACAGATTAGGCATACCTCTTGTTGAAATTGGCACTTATCCAGATATAAAAACGCCGAAGATGGCTAAAGCCGTTGCTAAGAAGCTCGGAATGATACTCAGATCGACCGGCAAGGTTAAGAGGGGCTTGGGAACGATAAGGCAGGATGTGAACATATCCATAAGGGACGGAGCGAGAATTGAGATCAAGGGCGTTCAGGATTTGGATATTCTTGATAAGATCGTCGAGTATGAGGTAA
>JALWBF010000197.1 GCA_027016055.1 Archaeoglobaceae archaeon
ACCGCGATCTTTTTTCCCGAAATTCCCCCATGCTCGTTTATCTCATCCGCAGCAAGTTTCACGGCATGCTCCATTGCAGTTCCGTATTTAGTTTCCATCGGTCCGATAACGCCGATTTTGATTACGTTTTCGGCACTCGCTATTGGCATGATTATTGCTATCAAGAGCATGGCTACGAGTAATCTCATGTCCGAGCGTTGGGATGACAATATTTAAATATTGTGCAAATGAGTAACAGAGTAACATGCTTAAGGTTGAGAATGTTACAAAGAAGTTCGGCGAAATTAGGGCTTTAAACGGGGTCAGCTTTAAGGTTAGCAACGGAGAGATACTCGGAATAATAGGCCCAAACGGAGCTGGCAAGACGACGTTATTTAGCGTGATCTCCGGATTTCTAAAGCCCGATTCCGGAGATGTAAAGCTTAACGGGAAGAGCATAGTCGGAAAGAAACCGAATCAGCTTGTAAAGATGGGTTTGGTGAGGACTTTCCAAATAATCAGGGTTTTCAGGCACATGACGGTTGAAGAAAACGTGGAGGTTGCGAGCTTAAACGGAAAAACATCTGAGATCCTAAGATCGATCGGTTTATGGAACAAGAGAAACATGCTTGCGAAGAATCTATCTCAAGGAGAACTTAGAAGGCTCAGCATAGGAATGGCTCTCGCCACCGATCCCAAGATACTGCTTTTGGATGAGCCTTTCTCCGGCTTGAGTCCGAAGGAAGCCGAGAGCCTGAATGGGATCATCAGGACTCTCAATGAAAACGGAATCACGCAAGTAATCATCGAGCACAGGCTAAAGGAGCTTTTCAACTTGGCTGAAAGGGTTCTCGTTCTGAACTTCGGGAAGGTTATATTCGAAGGCTTACCGGATGAAGCCGTTAAAAACGAAGACGTGATAAGGGCATACTTGGGCAGTGTCAGGTATGCTTAAGGTTGAAGATCTGAACGCGTTCTACGATAAGGCGCAGATACTCAGAAACGTAAACCTGAAAGTTGGCAGGGGAGAAGTTGTCGCCGTTTTAGGCCCGAACGGGGCTGGAAAAACGACTCTGCTTAAATCGATCTGCGGGCTTGTTAGAACGGAGGGCAGAATAATATTCGCCGGAAAAGATATAACAAAGCTTAAGACTCACGAAAGGATAAGGCTTGGCATCTCGATCTGTCCTGAAGGAAGAAGGCTTTTTCCCAACATGACTGTTGAGGATAACCTTAGATTGGGTGCTCTGCTTGAGGAGTGCGAGGATAGGCTGAGATACGTCTATAATCTCTTTCCAAGGCTTAAGGAGAGGAGGAATCAGCTCGTAAAGACCATGAGCGGTGGAGAGCAGCAGATGGTGGCTATAGGCAGGGCTTTAATGTCGAATCCGAAGTTGATGCTCTTGGATGAGCCTTCGATGGGTTTGGCGCCGATAGTTGTTGAGAGCATAGCCGAAGCTCTGAAGAGGATAAAGGAAGAATTGGGCATATCGATTTTAATTGTTGAGCAGAACATAAGCTTGGCTTTCGAGGTCGCTGATAGAGCTTACGTTTTGGTTAAGGGTGAGATAGTTAAGGAAGGATCGATTGAGGAGATGCAGGGATTGGAGAAGGAATACTTCGAATTATGAAAGCATAATTTTTGGAACCTTCTTCGCCAATTTATCGAATACGTAACCGACTATAAAAGATACAACGATTAGAGCTGTTGCAACGGATGCGGACAAACTTATTCCCTTAAAGAAAACAAAAGCGAACCAGTTTATGAGAACGCAGGAAACTATGCCGAATCCGCCGTTCAAAATTTCGGTCAGCAATCCCATTGCAATGAAGGATATGAATCCGAAGATTCCGAAGTAATACGGCGTCGTTACACCATACCAAGGCTCGCTTATCAGTAGGAATGAAACCGTCAAAGCTGATACTATTACTCCCCTCCATTTGCCAAAGACCTCCTTGGCAAGTGAAATCCAGAATACGTAAATTATTCCGCCGAACAGAGCAAGTCCCAAGCACGGAACGTTAATACCCAAGACCCTTCCAACGCTACCGCTTGGGATTAAATAGGAGAGCATGTAACTTAAGAAGGCGATGGTAAAAATTCCTACGAGTTCGTAAACTTCACCATGGACATCTCTTGCAGACCTCATCCTTCTTCATCCTCTTCATGAACATTAAATGCTCCTCGAAGCTTAAATTCTTGTAAAATCTTCCCATCTCGTATTGAAAGCAACACGGACTCGCCCTTAAATCGTATCCCAAGAATATGCATGATAAAACCACAGCGCACGGTCTCGTTTGCTTAGGCGGGGTGTATACCTTTATCCCGAACTCCTTGCCGACATCCTTTGCAACCTTGCAGGCTCTTTTAACGTCGCTCTTGGTAAGGGGCTTCAGCTTTTCGTTGTGAATGTAAAACAGCTTATGGAGAACGACATCTATCCCGTTTTCACCGGCAAATCTGACAATCTCCTTTATATCCTCCAAGTTCCACGGCAGAATCGTTATG
The DNA here is from genome assembly GCA_027016055.1 of Archaeoglobaceae archaeon. Classification (GTDB taxonomy): domain Archaea; phylum Halobacteriota; class Archaeoglobi; order Archaeoglobales; family Archaeoglobaceae; genus WAKM01. The sequence goes on from JALWBF010000197.1 coordinate 2,489, forward strand.
TCTATGTAGGTTTCAATTCCGTCGTTTAAACGAACGAACTTCCTTATCCCTTCGAAAACCTTCTCCTTACCCTTTACGGTATAGATACCGAAAGCAATCGAATCCAATTCGCTTTTCAGAAGTTCATCCATCCTTTCCTCCAAAAGCGTTCCGTTTGTTATCAGGCTAGTCTTTACACCCATTTCGCTTGCAATTTTTACCATTTCGAAGAGCTTCGGATGAAGAAACGGTTCCCCCCATCCGTGGAAGGCTACCTCCTTGAACTTATCCAGTGGTATTTTTAGAAAGTCCTCAATCGAAATGTAACCTACATCCCTCGAACTCGTCGATCTCATGCAGATAAAACAGTTCTGATTGCAGTCGTTCGTAACTTCCAACTGAAGGATCTTAGGCTTTAACATAAAAAATTAGTAAAGATTTTGCGATTTTTAATACTTTATAACCGACGAAGGCAAGTATTGTAACGACAGCTAAGACTTGGTTCAGCAGTAGGCTCGTTGCAAAAGCCAATGAACTTACGCTTCCTCCAACCGTTGCGGAAACTGGAGCGCACATCTCACTCACCTCTTGCAAATGCACCCTTCAAAACCAAGGCAACACCGGATATTCCGGTTACCAAAGCCAAGACCAAAGCCGGTAATATTCCCGCAAGGGACAACGTTGGTGCCATGGATACCGACACCGGTGCACACATGGAATTCGATTCAATGATAAAGTATATAAAATTTACTGACGCTCTTAGTAACATCTGAACACCATCTGACATTATCATTTGAAGCGATATTACAATAAAAAGTCTTAGTGTCAAAAAATCGGAAAGAATTTTTGAAATGTATTTTAAAATGTTAAAAAATTTTGAAAAATCTTTTCGATGCTTTTATAAAAAAATTAGTGGGAAAGGATCCATACGACCTTTGGCATCTCTATTACCTGCTTATTCTCAAGCTTTTCAATCATGTTATCAACCAATCCGCCGATGAACTCCTTCCATCCCTTGAGGTTCGGATCGCTGTTCAAATCCTTCTTAAGCTTTTCTGCATACTTCAATGCGGAATCGAAATCGCCGTTCTGCGAGTATATGCTTGCCAAGGATAGATGAGCCAGTATGTAGTAGTCTCTATGAGCTACTTCCCTTTTCGTCTGCTTCGGATGCTCCACTATCCACTTGAGATCGGATATCGATTTGTTCAGGTAATCCGTGTTGTTCGTATACTTGTAGAGCATGTAATATGCTAAAGCCCTCTCATACATCGAGATTGGAACCGTCACTGCATCTTCGGGATTCTTCATCGCTTCGTCGCAAACCTTAACGTCGTCCGTCAGATACTTTATAGCCTTATCCCTGTCTCCCTTTTCGTAGCTTATCATAGCGAGGATTCTGTAGGCTTCACCCAAGTATGCGGATTCGGGGAATTTCTCTATTATCTCCTTTGCATACTGAGCGGCTTCATCCTTCTTACCAAGCAGATATGCTGAAATCATCGCGGGAGCTAAGCCCAAGTCGGAATCCCATCCGTATTCCTTTGCATGCTCCAAATACTGCTGTGAAACATTATAAGCAGATTTAATCTTACCTAACTCAAGCTCAACCCAAGCCAAGTGCTCATAAGCCGTATCGATTCCCGGATCCGGATAAATTTCGATCGCCTTCTCGTAATACTTCTCAGCCTTCTTAACCTCAGCCATCGCCAAGTAAGTTCTCGCCAAGTTTGTGTAAAGTGCCGATAAGCCCTCCTTACCCAAGAACTTTTCAATTTCCTTTGTATGGTTTAATGCGTAGAAGTAGTGCGGTAATACATACTTCTCCCTGTTTACGTAACCGCAGTAGTATAGGAAGTTAACATCCCCCAAAGCCTGTTCCGCTATGGGCTTATACTTCGGAAACTTTTCCTCAAGCTCCTTTAAATATTTCACGGCCATCTCATACTTCTTCTGCATCTCCGGATGACCGGCTTGGATGAACGTTTGCCCGGGCAACTTGTAATATCTGTGGAACTGGTTTTCGTTTCCGTAAGCCAAGGCAAGATCGTAGTATATCACGGGATCGTTCGGATTCAACTTCATAGCCTTGTTAAAGTATTCTATCGCCTTGTCGTAGTCTCCGTTGTCCATAGCCTTGATACCCTGCTGAATGTAGTCATAAACGAGCTTTTCCTTGTTCCACGTATTGTATGCATACACGCTGAATACTGCACAAATTATTAAGAGTAGCACGCCTATAATCGTATACTTCTTCATACCCTCACTGGATACCAGTATGATACTTAAGAATTGCGATTAACCGTATCTATGCAGTTTATAATAGCAACAGACAAAAATAAACGTAAAAATAAAAAGAATAATAAAATTATTCGTCTAAACCGAACCTCTTCGCATTTTCATCTGCGATTCTCTGAAGTTCTTCGATTATCTCCCTTCCCTTCGGATGCTTGAAGAGATGCCTAAACCTTCTCTGAATCTTGAGATACTCCTCCACGGGCTTTCTCTCCTTTATCTTCCTAACCCTAACCAATTCTCCGTTTTCATATTCCACGATCGGATACAAAGCGGTTTCAACTGCCAATCTTGCAACCTTTATCGTTTCGTTGCTGTTTATTCCCCACCCGGTAACGCATGGGCAGAGTATTTGAATATACTTGGCTCCCTCAAACTCGACAGCCCTCTTAACCTTCCTCCTTATATCGTTGGGATAAGCAACGCTTGCGGTTGCTACATACGGAATTTTATGGGCTAGGGCAAAAGCAACCATGTCCTTCTTTCTTCCTATTTTGCCCGGCAGTATCTTTCCAGCCGGAGTCGTTGTAGTGTTCGAGCCCGGCGGAGTCAATCCGCTCTGCTGGTTTCCTGTGTTCTGATATGCTTCGTTGTCTAAGCAGATGTATAGGACATCGTGATTTCTGTCGAACATCCCCGAGAGGCAACCGATTCCTATATCTGCAGTGGCTCCGTCTCCGGCGAAAACTACCACATGACCCTCATCCTTCCTTCCCAATGCCTTCAAAGCCGCATCGATTCCCGCTGCAACAGCGGCAGCGTTCTCGAACACCGAATGAATATAAGGAACGCCCCAAGCGCTCCTATCGTATTGGGAACTGATTATCTCCAAGCAACCGGTTGGATTCACAACAAAACATTTACCTTCCAATGCGTATAAGACGTTCTTGACGGCAATTGGCAAAGAACATCCCGGACATGCTCCGTGACCGCTTGAGAAGAAGAACTTCAAATTATCACCTCCTCAAACTCCTTAACACCTTCGAAGTGGAATCCCTCATCGACCTTGCCCTCGATGGCGTTGTTAATGCACTTCCTTATAAGATCCCTCGGAATGTCTCTGCCTCCTAAGCCAACTGCGAACGAATAAACCTTGGCGTTGCTGTGTCCGAATAGGGCTGATTTCAGATCTATCGAAACCGGTCCTTCATAGCCGAAGGAAACAGCTCTTTCGAACACGACTATATTCTCAACATCCTTCATAACCTTTCTCAGCTCTTCAGTTGGGAAAGGTCTGAACGATCTTATCTTGACCAACCCGACCTTCTTTCCATCCTTCCTCATCTCTTCAACTACTTCTCTAACTAAGCCGACGACCGATCCCATGGCAACAACAGCGGTTTCAGCATTGTCCATGTAATCAGTTGCTATAAGCCCACCCCAGTTCCTTCCAGTTAATTCAGCCCACTCCTTGAAAACTTCTTCCATGACCTTCTTAGCCCTCATCATAGCCCTCTGCATTACGACCCTGAACTCCATATAGCAGTGCGGCGGGGCGTAGCAGCCGAAGGTTAACGGGTCTTTCGTAGTTAATTTGATCGGCGGATCGTATGGCGGAAGGAAACTATCTACCGTCTCCTGCTCAAGGAGATCGACCGGCTCATAAGCATGGGTTAGCTTGTATCCGTCCATGCAAACCATGAACGGTAGCATTACGTCCTTATTTTCTGCAATCTTGTAAGCCTGCGGAATCATGTCGTGTGCTTCCTGATTGTTCTCAACGTAAACTTGGATTATGCATGCATCCCTCATAGCCATGCTGTCTTGGTGGTCGTTCCATATGCTAAGCGGAGCGCTCAGGGATCTGTTCGCTATAACCATCACTATCGGCAATCTCATACCGGCGGCGTTCCACAGAACTTCGCTCATCAAAATCAAACCCTGAGAGCACGTTGCCGTGAACGTCCTAGCTCCGGTTGCTGAAGCTCCAACCAAAATCGAAGCTGCTCCGAATTCGGATTCCGCTGTGATGTATTGGCAATTTCCGAGCTCTCCGTTCGCATACATCGTTGCGAGGTTTTCGACTATCTCCGTCTGCGGAGTAATCGGATATGCACATATTACGGCTGGTCTGCACAGTTTCACCGCATAAGCCACGGCGTAAAAACCTCTAACAACCTTTCTGACCATCTAAATCACCCTACACTTTGTAAATATCTTTAAGCTCCATCTTAATAGCATTGGCCGGACAAACCTCGGCACATAGCCCGCAACCCTTGCAGTAATCGTAATTAACCTTTGCCTTCTTTATCTCCTTGATCTTGCCGTTAACCTCTTCTTCTCCAACCTTCACGACTTCGATGCACATATCCGGGCAAAACATCTCGCATGTTCCACAGCCTGTGCACAGCTCTTCGTCGACCTTCGGCCAATGGGTTCCCCAGTCTCCTGTTTTCATTTTCAAAGCCGAATAAGGTTTGGAAACCGCACCGAGCGTTATCTTCATACCTTACCCTCCATCTCCTTGTAAGCCTTCTCAACCAACTCGACATTCTTATTTGCCAGCTCCTCACCCTTCTTCTCGAACCATTCGAAAACGGTCTCCTTAAGTGTTGAAAGCTTTATGAGTTTCGTGGCTCCGGCAAAGGCTCCAACCATCGCGGTGTTCGTGATGGGTCTTCCAAGTATCTCTATAGCCATTTTTGTGGCATTAAGCGTTAGAATTTTTATCGAGCCGTTCAGATTTGAGAAGTGCTCCTTCCTGAGCTCTTCAGCAGGCTTGGGATAGTTAGCTATTATCATTCCGTTCTTCTTTATTCCGTTTTCAACTCTAACGGGGCCTATAACCGTCGGATCGAGAACGACGACGTAATTCGGGTTGTAGATCTCATCCCTCTCAACTATCGGTTTATCAGAAAGTCTTAGGTATGAAACCACCGGCGTTCCCCTCTTCTCAGCTCCGAACATTGGAAAAGAAAGCGTCCAATATCCCTCTTTGAAGCCTGCAACTGCTAATATATCTGCAGCTGTGACTACTCCTTGCCCGCCTCTACCGTGAAACCTTACTTCGATTAGAATGGTCATCCCCCCAAATTTGTCATGTTAAATCTGGTTAATAAATGTTGTTATTATCGTCGAACGTTTGTCCAATATCTGCTTAAGACCGCCTTAAAAATTGGACGATCAACGAATTACGGATTCAGCAATTTCGGTGTAGGATCATACGCATACTACCAAGACCACACCAACCGTTGCAAGAACCGTGCCGACGAACAGCTTTAACGTAACCTTCTCCTTCACAATCACCGCGAAAAGCTGTGCTATGATGGGATACATCGACGATAAAGTTGAAACCTTCGTCGCAGATGATATACTCAAAGCCAAAACGAAGGCGTAGTTTCCGGCTATCAGCACCATACTTGATGCGGACATCCATTTAAAGCATTCAAAGCTGAAATCGAACCCCCTCTTGACCAAAATCGGGAAAGTTACTGCGGACACTATCAGAAATCTAAATCCCGCTATTGCTTCAGCCGGTAAATAGTTCGTGAGATGCTTTACGATCATAATGCTGAAAGACCAGAAAATCGCAGCCAAGATTGCAAATAAAATGCCCGAAAGTCGAGATTTTCTCTCATCTTCAGTTATCGTGTGAATAGCCAAAACTATCAGTATTGCTCCCAAAATTACGTTTGGCTCTATCTTCTTGAATATAATTGCAGTCCACAGAGCTACGAATAACGGATATGTTGAGGAGATCGGAACCGCTCTCGCAACACCGCACATCCTTATTGCATCCATGTATAGCATATCCCCGATAAAGAATGCACATACAGCAGAAGCTACGAGTAGAATCCAGATCTTTGGGTCTGTTTCCGTCAATATCCTTATCATCTCGCCTTTGGCAAGCATTATGAGAAGGAATCCAAAAGCGGTTAGCGTAACTCTGATGAAGTTTGCATTTAGGGTTTTCCCGTATTTGAGTCCCATCTTATATATCGCACCGTTTACAGCCCAGCAGAACGCTGAGAATATTGCCAGTGCTTCGCCGATCATTTTTATTCTCTAAGATCATACGCTTGATAATCAATGCGATCATCTAAATATGAACGGTTTAGCGGTTTCAAAAACCCTGTATGTAGTGTAAATCACGATTGCGGTTGCAACTATAAGCGGTAGTATACAAAGGGAGAGCGTGGAAAATCCGATGAGATATATCACAAAATTTAGAACCATGAGAAACTCCCCGTCAATTATGAAAAACGTTCTGAGTCTCTTTATATTGTAAAACATATACGCCGATATTGCTGCTACTATGAACGAAGAAACAATAAGAACCGTGTATGTAACATCTGAGAATTCCTCAAAACTTATGTTTTTATCCGCGAGCCAGATCAAAGTCCCGTAGACTATGAGCTCCTTGAACCGGCTCGGAACGAATCTGTGCGGAAATCTTCTTATAGTTCTTAAAGTTACCAAGCCAATCGTTAAAGCCGTAACGGATAGGATGTAGTGGATGATTATGTGGTAAAGTTCCACGTTAACGTATATGTGATGAAACATAAGTTCTATTGAAATCAATATATAAAATATAGTCATAATTTTTAGAATTCTTATGTCGCCTTCAACGCCCTCGAAGCTGAGGCTATAACCTATAGCCCCAACAACTGTCGTTAATAATCCGATAAGTCTCAGCATTTCAATCGAATTCACAAATGAAAATATATATCAACAAATATTTAACTTTTTGTGAGATGATGAAAATTGAAGAACGAATAAAGCGGGCTGAAGAGTTATACAGAAAATACGGATATGCCCTTCTTCAAGATGATGAAATAAGAACTTTAATTAATAAATTGAACTTTGCAATTGAAAGAACTTGGGATTACATGCGGAAGATCGGAGTCACCAAGGTTTGCAGGCAGTGCGCCTTGGAAATAGGAAGCTGTTGCAAGAGATGGGTTGAAGATGAGTATGACGAATACATCCTTCTGATCAACCTGCTTTTGGGAGTTAATTTGCCAAAGGAAAGATATAAGGAAGATGGATGCTTTTTCGTCGGTGAGAAAGGCTGTAGAATCAGGGCGAGGGAAGTTATTTGTGTAACCTTTTTGTGCGATAGAGTTATAAATAAGATAGGTGAAAAGGAAAAGGAACTTCAGAAAATTGCCGGAGAAGAGCTTGAGACCGTATTTATTCTGCAAGAAAAGATCAAGAGAAAGATTGCGGAGCTAAGCTCTTCTGATAACAAACCTGAGCTCAGTTGTAGGATCTTTTAACAGTTTCACGATCTCCCTATTTATATCCTTAGCGGCTTTGTTCGCTCTGATTGCCAGAGTTCTCTCACAAACGTAGTCGCTCTTTCTGACCACTATATCTGTTTTGTGTTTGAACGTCATATCGCTTGAACCGAATGCTATCAGAGAATCCTTTAATCCGTATTGGGGAAGAATTATTTCGATCTCAATTCTTTTTCCGGCTTTTAACCATTCCTTTATTCTTTCATCGATATCGCATATAGCCTTGTCGGCTTTAACACCGATTATGCAGTCTCCACGAGGCGTAAGCTTCTCTTCTTTGGTGATCTCAAGAGTCGTTCTGTGCTTTGCAGTGATGTTTTCGTGACCCCAAGCTATTATCTCCTCCTTCATCATCAATCGTATCCGCAATAATCTAAAAAGTTCTCTAAAATCAATCGATTTTACAAAATTTTAATATAATTATATGAATCAACCCAAACGCTTAATAATATTATTGGGATTATTATTGTTAGGAGGGATGGGATGAGAATTTCCACTGGTATAAAGGGTTTGGATGAGATGCTCAAAGGAGGTTTTATACCTAACAGGACATATCTCGTGAAAGGAAACGCCGGATGCGGTAAGACCATACTCTCTATTCAATTCCTATTGGAAGGTGCCAAGAGGGGTGAGAACGTCATATACGTTACCCTTGAGGAATCCGCCGATGAGGTTATCGAAAATATGCAACTCCTCGGTTTAAATATAAATAACGATAACTTTCATATTATTGATGCATCTCCCACGGGTGATTTGAGCATATTTAGCGATATGTTCTTCGAAAATCTCATCCCGGATGTTCAAGGTTTGAAATCAGCTTTGGAATCGAAGCTTGAAGAGATAAGACCTAAGAGAGTTGTTATAGATCCAATAACTATGCTTGAAGTGGCTTCGAAGAGCGAGGTCGAGTATAGGAGGGAGATACTGCTCTTATGCAAGTTGCTTAGAAAATTCAACGTTACCACGTTGATAACATCTCAGAAATCCGAAGAGGGTGCGGAAGACTTCATAGTCAGCGGTGTTATCGAATTGCTCACATACGACGTGAAGGGTAAGGTGATCAGGGGGATTAGGATAAAGAAGATGAGGGGAAGCGATTTCGATTCGACGGTTCGACCTTACAAGATTAAAAAGGGCGGAATTGAGGTTTACTGGAACGAAAGCATATTTGAGTGATCGAGGATGCTTTCTTCCGGAATAAAGAAGCTGGATGAACTCTTGGGAGGGGGTGTTGAGGAGGGGAATGTAATACTGATCGAAACCATCGCAAGTCTTGGAGACCTTTTGGCTCTTAACTTCGTCGCGGAATCTCTTAAGAGGGGCGAGAAGAGCTTCATAATTCTCGGAAGGAAGAGGGTCAGGGATGTCAGAAAGTTCTTGGAGGATAAAGGCGTAGATTCTTCGAATGTAACTATAATAACGACGTATGAAAAAAGCGAGAGGAAGCTGAACTTGGACGAACTATTTTTAATAAGCCACACGATTAAAGAGCTCGCAAAATCGACCAAATTCGGAAACATCGACATTCTTCAGCCCCTACTTATTTTATACGATCCGAAGAAGATATACTCCCTCTTTTCGGAGATAATCTACACGCTCAAAGAATCAAACGTTACGACCGTTCTTACCATAGACAAGAGGTTCGTAGATAGCAGAACACTTGCGATGTTCGAGGAACTTGCGGATATCGTGATAGAGCTTGAGGAGGTCGTTGATAACTTGAAAGTTAGAAGGGGAATAAGGATCAAGAAGAATTCCCTTACACCACCGACCGACTTCTACAGTCTGAAGATAGATAAAAACGGATTTGAAATCGGTGAAAGGATCGAGTGATCATCGCTTACGCTTCATGCATCTAATATAATACCGAATCGGATGGTTTATATTCGAACATTTCTCATCCGCGTAGCAGTTTCCGTAGCTCCTCATGGTTTCGCAGGAAGGACATATGTATTCCTCCCCTTTTCCTCTTTGCCCAGCGATGTGCTCAACCTGATACCTCGTTTTATCCTCGTCGAAATCTGGAGCGGTTCTAAATATTTCTATGACATCTTCGACGCTCATACCTATGTTGAGCAGAAATGATGCTATTGCAAACCTCGCGGAATGCGGAACGTTTAAACCGTTTCTCAAATCAGACAGAATCTTCTTCATGCATGGCGGATAGCACTCAGCTTTAATTCCGAGATCCTTAACGTCGATCTCCTCAAACTTAGCTTCGAATCTGATTCCCAAATCCATTTTAATACCGATCCTTTCGCTTAATCGTTCTCTTAAATACTCCTCCAAAAGTCTGATGAAATCCCTTTTGCTTAGGAAGACGAAACCGCCTTCAAGCCTTCTGTTTACGAGCTTCCATTCTTCCGCTTTTATTTTAACAGCCCCCTTCAAATAGTCCACCAAATCTACCTTGAAAACATCACCAACGACGTTAGCCTTGATACCGAAATCCGAGATAACGACCTTAAGAAATCCGACACTTTCCCTTTCGAGCATCTCCCTGTATCTTCTCGCCTCTTTAACGGCGAACTTATGCCTTAATGCTTCATTCGAATTGGATATCGCGATCTTTGAGAACATGTAGGCTATGACCATCTTCTTCGCGAGCTTTAGGTATTTGAAGTATTTCTCGGATTGATGAATCGGATAGTTGCAGAATCTGAATCTATCGAGCTCATCCTCAGCCTTATTCTTGCAATCCTTAACCTCGCATACATCGCACAAAAACTGCTCGTTTAGATCCTTAAGTTCTTCAATTTCTGGACAACTTTCACCCTTCAAAGCGGACTCGACTATCTTAATCCCGAGCTCTTTGGCGGATAGGATTAAATCGTCGTTCGAATTTAAAATCGAATCCAGACTTCCGTATTCGAACTCAAGAAATTTTCCCGCAAGCTTAAGAAACGGATATTTTGCTAAAAAAGGTAGGATTGGGAGGAAAGGCTTCATTCTGCCTCGATTCTCGGGGCTAATATGTATTCAACCTTGAGCCTTCCGTCAGCGACGTCGAAAATCAGTCTAACCGGATAGTTGTTGCCCAAATATATCGTCAGGATATCACCGGATGATGCAATTTTGACGAATTCCTTTAAGTATTCCACGGAAAACATCGATCTCGCGGATTCCTTGTTGAACTCTATTAGCTCCATCTCACCCATGTGAAACGTTATCTTATCTATATCCCCCTCCGCTTCTATGTAAAATCCGGTCTCGTCGCTTCTAAATACCACGTGATCGCTTATCTTATCGGCAGCCTGAATAGCCTTCTTAAATTCGCCCGCATCCAAAACTATCTTCGCCGGCAAGTCCAATTCCGGAATCTTCGGCTCCTTTCTTATTGCCGAGGGATCGATCAAAGCCACGGAGTATTCGACGCTTCCAAACTTTACTTTCATGTGACTTTCATCTTCAATCTTTATTTCGACGAGATCCTTCTTCTTCACGGCTTTCAAGATATCGTAAACCCTGTTCACATCAACGCCGACAGTCTTCTCCTCATCGACCTTATAAACATCGAACGACTCCCTCGGAATATCAACTATGACCATGGCAACGTTAGCCGGATCGACCGCTCTGCTGTGAAGACCCTCATCCTTAAAATGGAATCTTGCTTCGCTTACGAGTGAAACTATGGCTTTTGCAGCCGTCTTTATAACTTCACCGCCGACTATAGCGTCTATCATGTCTATCACCTCGAAGGATATAAGAATAAATTCATTTATAATTTTTCCCTAAATCCACCAGATCCAGATTCCGTTGGCTGCTTCTATTCTCCTACCCTTTATTTTCCCTTCTATAGCCAATCTCTGCAACCTCCTCAAAACTACCCTCCTATCGACGTTGAGCTTTTCGGCTATTTCGGAAGTAACGAGAGGAACTCCAGCGTTTTTGAGGACATCTATGATCTTCTTCTCCATTTCATCTATATCATCCATGTTTATTACTTAGTCAAAATATATTAAAGCTTTTCGATACCGATCTTAAAATAGGCGTCGACATCATGTTAGCATAAGCATTAAATCGTAATCGTTGATCTTCTGTAGATGAGGGTTGGGATAGTGCTGAACGATGAGACAAGGGAGATCTTTGCCAAAACAATTTCAAGGTTCTTCGATATTTACGTTTATCGATTGCCCGATTACTTGCCTCCGGTTTTGGATGAAGGTTTCGATTTTCCGGATGAGTTGTTTGAGACGGACATAATCCTAAGCTACGCCTTTCATCCGGATATCAATCTCGAGCTGATTGGAAGGGCTGAGGATGCAGGAGTTAAAATCGTTCTGATAGCTGGAAAGTTCGGGTTTCTGAGAAAAAGATCGAGGAAGATTAGGGTTATAGTTGAGGATGTATGCTGTTCCACCCTCGTTAAGGGTTGCGAGTTCTTCGAGAAGTTCGGAATTCCGGAGTTCGAAGTTAGCATCGATTCCGGCAGGCTTGAGGATGTGAAGGTAATCAGGTCAGCACTATGCGGGGCGACGTTTTTCGTTGCGGATAAATTGAGAGGCGTGCGCATAGAAGAGGCTCCGACGAAGGCTGGCTACTTCACTCAGATATATCCCTGCTTAGCTTCCCGCGGTTTGAGGGGGGGAATACATAAGGCTGGTATGATCCATAAACTTGCGATAGAGAGGGCTATAAGGAGAGCGATAGGTGAAGATAAGCCAAACTCAGAAGTATCGTGAATAAGAGAACTGCACTTATCATGGCGTTTGCGTAAAAGAAGGCTATCTGTATGTTTTTCTCATCGAACCTGTCCTTAACTATGTAGTGCTCGTAGAATAGCAGTATTGCTATGATGATCAGACCGGGAATCGTCGCTCCTCCGATTAGTCTTAAGAGGGACAATGTGATTAAGGCGAAGAATATTACGTGATTTAAAGCGGAAAGAGCGAGTGCGAATCTAGCTCCGAAGTGTGCTCCTATCGAATGCAACCCCATCCTTCTGTCGAACTCTAGATCCTGAAGTCCGTATATCATGTCGAATCCGGCGACCCAGAACATGACACCTATGCTGAGCAGAATTATCGGCCAATCGTTCGGAGTTATTGAATCCGTCACAGCAATCCATCCGCCCAAAGGTGCAAGAGCTAAGTTCAATCCCAAGACGTAGTGGCATAGGCATGTCCAACGTTTGAGGTATGGATAGATGTAAGATATCATAGGAGGAATCGGAGAGAGCTTGAACGCCAAGTCGTTGATCAAATAAGCCGAAATGAAATATACGGCTAAGCCAACTGCGACTATAGCGTAAGCTTCCCTGAGCGAAATCAATCCCGCCGGCAAATGCCTGTTTGCCGTTCTGGGATTTAAGGCATCTATCTCTCTATCGATTATTCTGTTTAGGGACATAGATGCAGTTCTCAAGCCGGTGAAGGCTAAGAGGATGAGGACAAACAATCTGAAGCCGAACCAGCCCTTGGATGCCAAAAACGCTCCGGCATAGGCGAAAGGCAAGGCGAAGAGGGTATGTTCGATCTTTATAAAATCGGCATACATCTTAAGCTTTCGGATCATGTTTTAAGAGTAACGCCCTCATCTTAAGAGCTTTTCAATTTCCTTCAGGCTTTTTAGAACGTAATCTGCTAAGTGTATGAATTCCCTGTTTCTATCATTCAGAAGTAGCGCCGTCTTGGTTCCGGCCCTTCTTCCGGCTATCAAATCAAACTTGTAGTCCCCGATAACTACTGCCGTATTTGGCTTAGATCTTGCAATCTTTAACGCTAATAAAATCGGTTCCGGCGAAGGCTTAGGCTTTGCATCTTCCCTCGTAATCACGAAATCAACATCGAGACCGAACCTATTCATAACTATCTCGACGCTCTCCCTACAGTTCCTCGTCACGATACCCTTTTTCAAGCCGAGATCATCAAGCAATCTCAGCGCTTCCCTGGCGTAGGGCATAAGCTTAGCGGTCGATGCGGCTTTCACCTCGAAATCCTTCAAAATCTCAAGCTTTTCCCTCCTTTCATCTTCATTAAGCTTAAGAATTGCTTCGAGGATGTATCTATCCCTAACGCCAACGGCCCTTCTAATTTCATCAAAATCCAGATTCAGTTCGATGAGGGTTCCATCCAAATCGAAAATGAAGGTGTCAGGAGACGTAGCTCTCGTCATCTTCAAATCCCAAGGATATATCTTGAAGCATCTTGGATGCCAAGCCCAAAAGGAGTCTGTCGTCTCCTATGATTTCTTTAATGAGCATGAGCGATGCAGCTTCCTTCAATTCGTAACTCTTAAGTTCATCCAGCAACCTGATCAGCTTGTTCGCAAGCTTATAGATCTCGGCTAACTTAACTTCGTCTTCCGTATCTATCTCATCTTCTTCCTCTTCATCGATGAAGAAAATGTCCTCAATGTCTTCCATACTCTGACCGATGACTGATGTATAATTTAAGTCTTTTGGTGTTTCAAGGAAAAAGTTTTAATTTCGAGTTTACTCTATAACTACCAAGCCACGGTAGCTCAGCTGGTAGAGCGTTGCCTTGGTAAGGCAAAGGTCGCGGGTTCAAATCCCGCCCGTGGCTTCCATTATTTCCTAACTTCAAGTGTTCTAAGACTTTTATCTTGAAAAAAAGCTGGTATTGAGCTATTGCAAGATTTTAGCTTTAGCTTAATAAATAATTTTATAATTTTATATATCTCATTGTAAATAAGAAGCTACGGCTAAATAAAGCTTTAAGTAGTTGTCAAAAGCTATTACCACAAGCTTAAAGGTCATATTCATAATTTTTTAATTATAGAGAATTATTTTACTCAAATAAAAAATTAAAAAATTATAAAATATTATAATATTTCACTCAGCATGTGCTATGAGAATTCCGTCAAATAAAATTTGGCCAGTTGGTTTATACTTTATAGTAATCTTTACTTGGCTATTGGGGTTAATATTTTGATGGTCTAGTGTTGTGCTATTACCACTTATTGTTAGTATAGTTCCTTGTAAAGTTATATCACAACCATTGTTTTGATGTCTTACTGTTACGGGGTGACCATTTTCAGGTAAAATTGTAATAGTTAAATCATCACCATGTTCATGGAGTACCCCAGCATCTGCTCCAGCAACCGTAAATGTTAATGTCCAGTTGTTCCCATCTGTAAGTAATTCTCCATTCGCCAGCTGAATATCCAACGGCTTTTTAGGAGGGTTAAATCCGCCCAAGAATCCCATGACGATCGCCGCAATAACTATCGTGGCGGCAACCATCAGTATAACGCCGATCACTGGTGATACAGCTTTCCTACACCTTAACAAATTAACCACCTTCACAATGCTCTTTTACTTGAAATAAACTTTATAAAATTTTTCATTTTCATCATGATGAGTATAGTAATATTAACTTTATTTTATATTTAAAAATAAATGAACTGTATAAAAAATATATTTTAGTTATAAACTAATTATAAATAGAACTTCAAAAATTAAAAAGACTTTGGTGAATTCACGTCTTTGAAAATTTATCTAAAATCTTTTTTTTATCTAAAATAATTTTGGTAATTTTCCCTTCACTTACGATCTTCTTAGCAATCTTGGGCTTAAAGAACCACATTATTAATTGTTTAATTTCTAAGTAATAAGCTTTGCCGTTAAGATTTTAATAAAATCGATAGAAATTGCAATGTGAAACTTATCGCAATATCCGTTTACGGCTTGGATAAACCGGGAATAATATACGGAATATCGAAGGTATTGGCCGATAACAACGTGAACATAGTTGATATAGAGCAGAACGTCCTTCAGGGCTTGTTTGTCATGTTTATTATAGGTGATGTCGAAAAATGTGCGGTTCCTATTGATGATCTAAAAAGACAGCTCGAGGAGACCGGAAAGAATTTGGGTGTTCACGTTCATCTGACTCCCTTCGTTAAGCCGAGGCAGAAGGAGAAAAATCTTTATGTTATAACCGTTTTGGGCAAGGATAGAGTCGGCATAGTTAGGGATATAACTAAAATCCTACTTGAACACAAAGTAAACATCGAGAAAACAACGCTTACCGCAAGGGACAGGCTTATCTCGATAGAATTCGTAGTGGACATCGGTAACGCTAATCCGAATGAGATTAAGAAACAGCTAAAAGAGGAGGTCGAAAGCTACGGCTTGGACATAGTTATTCAGCCGTATTCGATATTTAAGCGGGAAAAGCGATTAATAGTATTTGACATGGATTCCACGATAGTGGATGCGGAGATAATAGACGAACTCGCCAAGGCTGCGGGTGTTGAGAGGGAAGTGAGGGAGATTACGAGGAAGGCTATGGAGGGTAAGCTGGATTACAAGCAGGCTTTGATCGAGCGTGTCAAATTGCTAAAAGGATTACCGGTGGAAGTTCTTGAGAAGATCTACAACCAGATCGAACTTACGGAGGGTGCGAAGGAGTTGATTCAAGCTTTGAAGAGAGCTGGGTATAAAATTGCTTTAGTCAGCGGTGGCTTTACTTACTTCACTGAGAAGCTAAAAAAGGAGTTGGGCTTGGACTACGCTTTCGGTAACGAATTGGAAATAAAAGACGGGAAGCTAACGGGAAGGCTTAAAGGCAGAATTATAGATGCGGAAGAGAAAGCCCGAATAATCGAAGAGCTTGCAAGGAAGGAGGGAATAAGCAAGGAAAACATTGTTGCAGTGGGAGATGGGGCGAACGACAGGATAATGATCGAAAATGCCGGCTTGGGTATAGCGTTCAATGCTAAAAAGGTTCTGAAGGAGGTGGCGGACGGAACCCTGTCAAAGGAGAACCTAATCGGATTGGCGAGCATACTAAAACTGCCCGAAGAATTTAAGAAGAGAGTTTAATATAAAATTTACATTTGATCGTAAGCTAACGTTGTTGGTAAAACTAACTCGATATCTTCGAATCCGGCCCTCCTCACGAGCGTTGCAAGGACATCTTTGGAGTTCTTGAAGTTCATTCTCCTGTTAAAAACGATGACACCCGTTTTTCCGCCGAAGAGATCGAAGCCCCTAACGCTCGCCTTAAAAACAGCTATATCGTTTTTTATCAATAAAGATGCGAAGTGCATCTCTTCAAGCATGGAAGGCTTTGCTATCATTGCGTTGTCCGTTCCGAGCAGCCATCCGTCGTATTCCGCTAAAATCCTGTAATTCCTCAAATTAAGAAGTCCGAAAAAGGCGTTTGAGCGGATGCAGGAGACTATGGGTATTCCTTCATC
>JALWBF010000198.1:0-1112 GCA_027016055.1 Archaeoglobaceae archaeon
GTGTCTTTGTACCTGTAAATGTCGTGGTTGACTATGGAAACGGAACAAACATTAAAAAATCTATTGCAAAAGCTATAGCGGGAGCAGCTACTGCAGAGTTTGTAGGCTTGGCTGCAGGCGCACTGCTCAACCCTGCAACCGCACCTTTTGCTCTGGCTATCGGAGTGGTAGCCGTTGGATACTTCGCTGGTGGATTTGTAGCAAACGAGATAGGAAATGCATACGATAGGTGGATAGGGCCGAATGTGGAGGGTAATTTTGATCAAAAGAGTAAAAAGTGGAATTTGACATCAAACTACACAGTAAAAGAGACCCTGCTTTTAGAAGAATACCACCAAAACCTTTCGCCTTATGAAAATAGTAACTACATATTAAAAGGTGACAGGGACGGCATTGAATTGACACATACGGTAAACTCTGGCAGAGAAATCTATGGATTGAACCTCAGTAGAACTAATGCTGACTCCGATGGCTATATTGAAGCACTGGTATTATATAGACCTTTTGCTGACATTACATTGGAAACAACTACAGGAATATACGAAGTTCAAAACCTCCTCAAAAAAACCCAATCCCAAATAGCAGCACTTGCAAAGAGTGATCCCGCCGTAATGTATGCACTGCAACATTTAAAATCGTATGCCATAAGCGGAGATAGTGCAAGTTCTGTAGATTTTACAGATACTTACATTCAAGACAAATCCACAATGCTTGATTGGCATAATGTTGAAAAAACTCTCGGGAAAGATACAGTAGATAGTCAACTAAGAAACAGTAATACACACTATGTCGATATGGAATCGGGAGTAGAGCTTGGAGAGGGATACTTCAATATCGATTATGACAAAAAAATCATCTTCGGAACAGACCAATCAAACACCATAACCGGAGCAGATGACACAGACCGTCTCTATGGAATGGGAGGCGACGACTACATCTTCGGAGGAGACGGGGCCGACTATGTAGAAGGCGGTAAAGGCAATGATCGTATCCGAGGGGGGAAAGGAGCAGATAAACTTCACGGCGGAGAGGGAGACGATATCATCCACGGAGGGACCCTCGTTGTAAACGATAACGAAAATTACCGCGATTTCCTTTACGGTGAAGGGGGT
>JALWBF010000198.1:1122-6175 GCA_027016055.1 Archaeoglobaceae archaeon
CATAGCCGGTAACGGCGACAAGGTTTACGATGAAGACGGTAACGGCCATGTTGAATTTGCGGGTGTCACCTTGAGCGGCGGGAGAGAGATGGAAGGGTCGCCGGGCGTGTATGAGGGCGACGGCGGTATCTACACCCTGGATGCCGCAAACAGGGTGCTGACCTTTACACGCGGCGGCGAAAGTGTCGAGATTCACGATTTCGATAAAGAGAACAGTGAACTGGGTATCGAACTCATAGATTCGGATGTGACGGTAGGCATCGATATATACGGCCCGATAGCGCTCGAGAGCGACGGGGTCGCCAAAGGGGCTTTGACGATCTCCAAAACCTTCGACCATGATGTCACGGTCCGCCTTTATACGCAAGACGGCACGGCGACGGCGGGCGCGGATTATACGGGCCATGAGTACGGCAGCGGTAACTACATAGAGGCGATAGTCGCCGCAAACACGGATTACGCCGAATTCAGCGTAGAACTTATAGACGACAATAAGAGGGAGTCAAACGAATCGTTCTATGTCCGAGTCGAGAGTGTCTATGAAACATCCGGCGGGAAACCGGTTGGTTTCATTATGAATAGCGTTCAACCGTTCATCATCGAAGATGATGACACCTATAAGCCGATCATGGAAGATCCGGATGGTGATGATAGCGATGATGGTGATGATAGCGATGATAAGCCAACCATAGAAGGTACGGACAAGAATGATATTCTTCTCGGTACAAACGGGGATGATGTTATCGATGGGAAGGCCGGAAATGATTACATAGAAGGTAAAGGCGGTAACGATATCCTAATCGGAGGTATGGGTGATGATGTCCTATGGGGCGGTGAAGGTAATGACAACCTCTATGGAGGAGGTGACAACGACACCCTTTACGGGGATGTCGGTAACGATATGTTGTACGGTGATACGGGTGATGACCTACTGTACGGCGGGGATGGGGGTGATTACCTTGAAGGCGGTGATGGAACAGACTATTTAAATGGCGGCGCCGGTGATGATATTCTATTTGGAGGTGCAGGTGCGGACACACTGGAAGGCGGAGATGGTTTCGACACCTACGTTGTAGGCGATAAAGATATCATAACCGATTCAGACAATAAGGGCAAGATCATTTTTGAAGGCATAGATCTTACAGGATACAAGAAAAAAAATAGAGATGGAAGATACGAAGATGACGATTTTTATTATGTTCCATCGGGAGATATACTTAAGGTTACAACAAAAAACGGTTCCAAAAGCATAACTATAAACAACTATAACCGGAAGACCAAAGAGGTTCTCGGCATCAGACTTGGTCCAAAGGATATAGAGGTCTGCATCTCCGATGCGAGCGAAGTGGAAGCGGCGGAATCGATGACATTTACCGTATCGCTCTCAAGGCCGCTGGAGGACGAAGAAGGGCTTGTCGTAAAGGTAGGAGGAGAGACTTTGGTGTTTGAGTCTGGCGAACAGAGTAAAACGTTCGAATATACCTGGCATGACGATAAACGTTCCGGGCCCGACAAACACTTTACATTGACACCGACCATCGTAAACTACCATGGTTATGACGGTGTAGAAGCGAAAGCGACCTGTTCCGGTAAAGGGACCATATTTGATGACGATAACGAAAAAAGACATGACCCGCTAGCACTCGATACCAACAAAGACGGTTTTATCTCTACAACCAACCTCGAGAATTCGGGAACCTACTTCGATATAACGGGTGACGGACTGCGAGAAAGGGTGGGCTGGGTAAAAGCCGAAGATGGATTGCTGGTATATGATAAAAACGAGAATGGACAGATAGACGGTATAGGCGAAGTATTCGGCAGCGCGGACGAGAACGGATTTGAAGAGCTGAAGCGTGTAGCGGATACAAATCGCGACAACAAAATAGACAGACTCGATGAGCTCTATGGCAGGCTCCAGGTGTGGCACGACAGCAACCAAGATGCAAAAGTGCAGGTCGGGGAGCTCACAAGCCTGCAAGAGGAGGGTATAAAGAGCATAGATCTCAACTATGTGTCAACAGACATAGAGATAGAAGGCAACCTCCTCACAGAGGCCGGTAAATATACCGACACCAGAGGGAGCAAAGAGCTGGCGGCAGACATACAACTCAATACAGACGCAAAGGACACAAAAGTAGATATAGCGGATATTCCCGACTTTACGGTAGATGAGAGCACAAATAACCTTCCGAAGCTAAACGGAAGCGGCCTCGTTTACGACAGTTTTATACTATATAACACGGACCCGGAGTTCAAAGCCGTTGCGAAAGAGATGGCCGGCAATATTAAAAGAGTCGCGACAGAGTTCGATAGATTTATAGATAGCTATTCCGGATACAGCGCCTACATCAATGAACTTCAAGAGAGATATAGTGTGGAAAATGTCGCTATGGCGCCTATCGATAGAGAGGCGTGGATCATCGAGAGGTTTGAAGCGACAAACAGGCTTTCGCAGCCCATAGAAAATTACTATGAATATTACTTAAACTACGGAATGGTTCAATTAAAGCCCGTTACAAAAGATGGTTCCGTAACCCATAAATACAACTTCATAAAAGAGAAGATCGAGAGTACCTTTGCGATACAGTCCGTATTTAAAAAAGAGTTCGGTGCCACACACTATGACTTTGATAACGAAGTGTTCGTCATTGACGATACACAAAAGTTCTATGCCGATATAGCGGACTTCTTTAACAGCCGAGAGCACACAATAGACGAAAAACTCTACCTTGCCAAAGTGATGCAGATGCAGCATAAAGGGTTGACGTTTGATATAGATAAGGTTGTGTACAGCATAGACGATAACATTATAAAAGAGTTGGCCCAATATATCTTTTCGGGAAAAGATGCTTTACTCTTTCAGGAGGGCTCCGCTTTTACCGAAAGCGGCGTTATATCTATGTCCAATGGCGATGAACTTGTCACAACCGCCGATGTGGAAAATAGAGTTTTGCTCAACGGCGGAGACGACAGGCTAATCTCTGGATCGGTAAATGATACATTTTATTATAAAAAAGGGGACGGCAGAGATACCATTTTCGATAAAGGTGGATTTGACAGACTTGTGTTCGACAGCTCTATAAAACGCGATGATGTAGAGATAAAACTCCAAAGAAACGGAGATCTGGTAATCGGGATCAAAGAAGACGGGGTCGCTTTTGAAGATTTAAAAGATACGGTCACGATGGTCGACTGGATGAAGCCCGCCAACAGGATAAATGTTATCGAGTTCGGAGATGGGGAAACACTGGCTTTTAACGATGTTTTTGAGCAGTTTGAAATAACGGACATTGCCGATAATATTGAACTCGGTTCAAACAACGATTTCATCGACGCGAAGGGAGGAAATGACCGCATTAAAGCTTTGGGCGGCAACGATACCCTAATCGGCGGAAAAGGTGATGACAGGCTTGAAGGCGGTGTAGGTAACGATACTTACATTTTTTCGAGAGGGGACGGGAGAGATACCGTCATAGATATTGGCGGGCACGATACACTACAGTTTACTTCGGAAATTGCCTATGATGATTTGACAGCAAAGTTTAGAGGCGCGGATCTTTTAATAGCTTTGAAAGAAGATGGCAAGACATTCGACGAGTTGAGTGATGTTGTAACACTGAAGAATTACAAAAACAGCAGCAATAGCATAGAAGCTGTTTATCTGGATGGTTACAACCGGGTAAATATCGAATCTCTCTTAAATGCACCCACGTATGATGATGATGTAATCAATCTTGCAAATGAAGGTTATACACTCGATCTGCTTGCCGGGAACGATACGGCCGTTACCGGGAGCGGCGAAGACATTGTCGATGGAAACAGCGGAAATGATGTTATCAAAACATATGATGGAGACGACACTTTAATCGGCGGTACGGGAGATGACACTTTGGAGGGCGGCAAAGGCAACGATACATATATCTTCAACCGGGGTGACGGGAAAGATACTATTTTCGATGATTATAGTTTCGGATATCATAATTCGTTGCACGAAAGTGCCGGGGAAGACACCTTGCGCTTCGGTGCCGGCATATCGGCTGAAGATATTGTTACAAAGTATGTCGGTACAGACCTGCTTATCGGTATCAAAGAAGATGGAAAAAGTTTTGAAGAGTTAAGCGATGTAATTACGATAAAAAACCATCAAGTTTTAGAAAACACAATAGAGCACATCGTTTTTGATGACGGGACAAGCTTGTCTATCAAGTCGCCTTTGAGTTACGGTGCAACAGGCGGCGATGATAAGCTGTTTTTTGACAAAGGGGATATCTCTATAGATACCGGTTACGGGCACGACTTTATCCATACTGCGGCAGGTAACGACAACATTTACGGCAATCGGGGAAACGACGACATCCACAGCGGCGACGGAGACGATATTTTATATGGCGGAACAGGAATAGACTTCCTGTTTGGCGGTGCCGGCAACGATACATATCTTTTCAATAGGGGCGACGGCAACAATACAATATTCGATGACAACAGAGATGAGTATATTGCAGATACCAATATGTACCATGGTATGTATAAAACATATCCAAAGATCATAAACAGCCTCACGCCGCAAAAAGATGCAGGTAAAGATACATTGATATTCGGTGAGGGTATTACGCTTGATGATATAGAAGTTAGAATATCTCCAAAAAGTTTATCAAGTAGTGAGCGAGATATTGTTATTTACATAAAAGAGAACGGCAGCATTACAGATGACGTAGTTACGATCAGAGACTATTTTGACAGTAGAAATAAGGTTGAGAATATTTTATTGAGTGATGGCACTAAAATTGATATAGAAAGTATGATCAACCAGGTTACAGATGGTGACGATGAAGTGAAGTATCTTTCAAGCAACGAAGATATGACAATAGACGCTTCGGACGGCAATGATTTTGTCGCGACAGGTTTGGGGAACGATACCTTGATTGGCGGCAGAGGAGACGACAGGCTGGAAGGCGGAGGCGGAGATGATACTTATATTTTCAATCTTGGGGATGGGAAAGACACGATTTATGATCATGATGAAACGAGAGGGGGAGGCTCAAGCGAAAAG
>JALWBF010000199.1 GCA_027016055.1 Archaeoglobaceae archaeon
TATTGTATGGTTTTTTAAAAAAATAAAAAATTGAATGTTATTCAACTTTCTTTTATAATCCATGAAAAGGCTCTTTTGGTGGGGTTTACCCGAATGCATCAAGGGGCCTGACCCCATGATGTCGCAATGTCAAAGGTTTCAAATGGAACCATAAGCGCGTCTATCGGCTCTACCGGGAACTCGAACTGAACCTGCGTATCAAACCGAAAAAGCGGATCAAGCGGGAGAAACCCAAACCGTTAAGCATTCCATCCGCTCCAAACGATGTCTGGTCGATGGATTTCATGCACGATCAACTCAGTAGCGGCAAGGGCTTTCGTCTCTTCAATGTCATTGACGACTACAACCGTGAAGGGCTCGAAATAGAAGTAGGCTTTTCCCTACCCAGCGAACGGGTGATCCGCACACTCGAACGCATCATCGAGTGGCGCGGCAAACCCAAAACACTTCGATGCGACAATGGACCGGAGTATATCAGCCAGCGTCTAAAAAACTGGGCCAAAAAACAAAATATCGCTCTGGAATATATCCAGCCCGGCAAGCCTCAGCAAAACGCCTATATCGAACGCTACAACCGAACCGTTCGCTACGACTGGCTCAATCAGCACCTCTTCGAGAGCATTGAAGAGGTACAGGAATATGCCACAAAATGGCTATGGGTGTATAATAACGAACGCCCTCATACGGCGCTCGGTGGCATTCCGCCAAGGCAGAAGGTGCCCATTGTGGCCTAGCCTCTACTTTTGGAAGGGGTGGAAAATGGGGGGATTACCGTTCCTTCTGAAACAAATGGCGGCCCTAAAGGCGCCAAAGATCCATATTGGAAAGTACGTTATCCTGGTAAAAAAGGTTGGCCTTATAGATATAATATGAATGGAAAGCCCATAAGTCCGGATATGGCTCATCCTGGGCCTAAACAACATGAACCTATTAAAGTTCCAATGAGAAAACCGGTATCGCCATGGCTTTTATTATTTTCACCAACCCCTGTATATTAAGGACTATACATGGATTATTTGATAAAAAAAATAACACAAAATAAAGCCGAAGTTTTCCTGAAAAAACTGGATATGCAAATAGGCAAATGGAAAGAGATCAAAAACAACTCTAAAGATGAGTATATTCATTACCATGTTCCCAGAGATGCAGATAAAATGTATACTTTTGCCACATATGCAGCTTCCTATTTGCCAAACGGCAAATGGAAGTTGTTTCAAATGGACTACAGTAGCTCATTGTCGAAAGATGAGGCTGTTTTTTTATCTACGCTCGTTAATGGCAAGCCTGGTGATGTAATCGATTTCAATGAGCAGCGAAGTTTTTTGATTGAATTTAATAACAATAGTGATGAGAACAATATTCTAAAAGAGATTTTAATTTCTCAAATCATTTATCTTTGCTTGCTTTTTGAATGTCACTCTTATATTGTTTCTGAAGGAAGCAGAGATGGAGAAATAGTTGGAGTTCAAGATGGATTTGTTTATTTTATTTTCAAAAACAAAAAAGTAAAAAAATCAATAAAAGATATGCTTGCTCAATTTGAGAGAACTCCTAACCAATATTGTCAAAAATTCCAAAAGTATCTTGAATATAACAGTATGGATGCTTAGGGGCTCAAGGGTATTGGGGCATCACGGGGTCAGGCATCATGGGGTCAGGCCCCTTGATGCGTAGACGGTAACATCGTTAAAGAGATCGTTTACGACAGTTTCGGTAATATAGTGACCGACACCGACCCGGACTTCAGAGTGCCGTTCGGTTTCGCCGGCGGGCTCTACGATCCGGACACG
>JALWBF010000200.1 GCA_027016055.1 Archaeoglobaceae archaeon
AAGGATAGAGCTTTACGGTGATGGATCGTTGGTGGATACGAAAATAGTAGGCAAAAGCATTGAGGATCTCGTGGAGGATTGCCTGAAGGAAGGAGGACAAGTTCTTATATTCGATTCAACGAGGAGAAATGCCGAGAATACTGCTTTAAAGCTTGCAAAGGTAACAGCAAGGTATTCTGATCCGAAAGATCTCAGGAGTGTTGCAAAGTCGGTTTTGGAGGAAAACGATGGGGAGATGAGCAGAAGGCTGTCGGAATGCGTTGCCATGGGTTGTGCATTCCATCACGCCGGATTGCTGAGCTCTCAGAGAATGGCTATAGAGAGGGCCTTCAGGGAGGGAAAGATCAAGGTTGTATGCGCAACTCCGACGCTATCGGCTGGAGTGAATCTGCCGGCGAGGAGGGTTATAATAAAAAGCTACCACAGATTCGACGGATTTTCGAGGTTCATTAAGGTTATGGAATACAAGCAGATGGCTGGAAGGGCTGGAAGACCGGGAATGGATGAAAGGGGCGAGGCAATTTTAATAGTTAGGAACGAAGCTGAGAAGAGTAAAGTCCTGAATAGGTTCATCTTCGGGGAAGTTGAGATGATAAGATCGAAGCTCGGTGCTGAGAACCACCTCAGATTTCACAGTCTATCGCTGATAGCGGAAGGATTTGCAAAGAGCCTTAAGGATCTTGAGGATTTCTTCTCCCAGACTTTCTTTTTCCATCAGAACGAGATACCGCTATCTTACGAGCTCGAAAGGGTTGTTTTGCAGTTGGACAGCTGGGGGATGGTTGAATTCGATTACGACAGCGTTAAGCCGACCGAATTGGGAAAACTTGTATCAAGACTTTACATAGATCCACTAACCGGTTATATTTTCGTGGAAGAAATTAAGAGATCCGAATTTCTTTCGGAATTCGAAGCCCTCCATTTAATATGCAGAACGCCAGATATGGAGAACATATACGTCAGGAAATCGGATTTAAACTGGCTTACCGATGAAGCTCTCGTGCATGGAATTCCGCTGAACGACTGGAGCCTCAGAGAACTCAAAACCGCTCTGTGCTTGCAAGATTGGATAAACGAGATGGATGAGGATGCAATATGTTCCAAGTTCGGCATAGCACCCGGAGATTTAAGGAGAATAGTTGAAACCGCAGAATGGTTAGCAAATGCCTTAGCTAGAATAGGGGAATTCTTTGGAGTAAAGGGATTGCACAAGCTCGTTTTGAGGATAAAGCACGGTGTTAAGGAGGAATTGCTCGAACTCGTTGAGATTAAGGGAATAGGAAGGGTCAGAGCCAGAAAGCTGTTCAGGGCTGGAATTAGGAATAAGGAAGATATTTTGAGAAATAAAGAAAGACTTCCGTCGTTGCTCGGAAAAAAGATCGCCGAAAATATACTCAGCGAGCTCTGATACACACCACATCCTTTCCATACTTGAGATCTATGAATTCCATCCTCTCTATTTTAAATCCAGCGTTCTCAAGCATCTTTACGATTTCATCCGAGCTGTATAGCTTAGCGTTTGCGTAAAAAGGGCTGTCCTTTCTTCTGAGATATTCCTCGCCGAGTTTCGAATCCGCAGGAACACCGCACACGACAATTGATTTTCCGACTCTTCGTGCCTCCTTCAAAGCTTCGAGCGGTTCTTCGAGAAAGCACAGCGTGAACGCGAAGAGAACGAGGTCGAATACCTTTTCCTTGAAAGGCAGATTTTTAGCATCGGCTTTTATAACTTCTATTCCCCTCGATCTCGCTAGCTTTAGCATCGCATCCGCCAGATCTATTCCGTATCTGATCCCAAGCTCCCTTGCGAATCTGCCGGTTCCGACTCCAACCTCGAGTCCGAGCTCGAATTTCCCGGCAACCCTTTTTATCAGTTCAACCTCCTTCAGAAACCACTCCCTGTTGCGATCATACCAGGAATCGTATCTCTCAGCAAATCTGTTAAAAATTTCGACCACCATCTACTTCCTCTCCTTTCTAAGTATGCTCTCAGCCGCTATCAATCCCGTAACAGCAGCGCCAACGATTCCCCTGCTTATTCCCGCTCCATCTCCGATTGCATAGACGTTCGGAATGTTCGTCTCCATTTCACTGCTAACCTTCAGCTTAAGCGAGTAGAACTTGATTTCCGGAGCATACAAAAGAGTCGAATCATCGGCTACGCCGGGGATAACCTTATCGAGCGCTTCGAGTGCATCCAAGATATCATCAACGACCCTTCCGGGGTAGGCTAAGCTTATATCTCCCGGAATTGCCGTTTTCAGCGTCGGCTGGACGAGACGGTTGTTCTTTATTCTCCTTTCCGTGCTCCTCCTCCCCAACCTAAGATCCTTAAGCCTCTGCACTATAGGATTACCTCCGCCGAGCTTCGTAGTTATCCTTGCAAGATCCCTACCCCACTCGTTCGGATATTCGAAGGGTTCTGTAAATTCGTAATGTCCGAGCAGAGCGAAGTTAGTGTTGTTCGTCTTTTCCCTAGCCTTGCTGTGTCCGTTGACCAAGCAGAAGTCTCCGTAATCTTCCCTTATAACCCAACCCCTCGGGCACGTGCAGAATGTTCTGACGTAATCGTCGTGCCTCTTCGTAAGTATTCTTAGCTTCGGATCGTATATGACTGAAGTTATCTCATCCATTATCGAAGCCGGAACCTCAACCCTAACTCCGACATCTATCGCCTTCGCATTCTCGCTTACGGCAATATTGTATTTCTTAACCCACCTCTCAAGCCACTCGGATCCGCCCCTTCCGACTCCTATGATTAGGTAATCGTATTCATACTTCTTCCCGTCGTGCAGTGTGATCTTCTTCTCCTTCGGATTTATATCCACGACCGTCTTCCTCGTGTATATCTTGACGCCGTTATCCTTCAGATACTTCTCTATGCTCTTTATAACCTTGGGCAATTCGTCGCTTCCCACGTGCCTCTGCTTAAGCGGAACGAACTCAATTCCGGCGGCGTTAGCCCTTCTCAAAAAATCTTCAATCTTCTCCTTGTCGGTTCCGTAAACTTCATTCGGAGCTCCGTGCTGCAGAAATATCTTATCAACTTCCTCCATCTTTTTAAGCAGATACTCGGCATCAATTAGATCGATCAGATCCCCGCCGACGGTGTAGCTTGAAGGATACTCCGGAATTGCGTAGTTCAGTTTTCCGTCGGAAAGACCTCCAGCCCCTCCGACGCCGAAGGTTATGTTGCAGGGTTTACACTTCGAACAGAAACTTTCGGCAAGATCGCTCGGACACTTTCTTTTATCGATATCTCTGCCGAGCTCGAAGATAGCGACCTTCAACTTTCCGGCAAGCTTATATGCGGCGAACAAACCTCCGGGACCGGCTCCGACGATTATGACATCGTATTTCATACATTTTTAGGCTCTTCCGGCAAAGTATATTTAAGATTTTTTATCAAACGTTTACGACCTTCAAACATTTTCCTACTTCGGCTGAGTTAATCACAGCTTTATAAACGAACTCCCTCGCCTTCTTGCAGGCATCGTATAAGTTTAATCCCTTTGCAACGTAACATGCAAGGGCTGAGCTGTAAACGCAACCCGTTCCGTGTATCTCGGCATCGACGATCTTGTCTTCGATTACGAACGTTTTTCCAGTATTAACATCGAACGCGACATCTTTCCCGCACAGCTTCCCGCCGGTAACTACTACCGAGCATCCGAATCTATCCGCAATTACCCTCGCCGCCTCCTCCGCGGACTTTACATCTTTAACTTCCATTTCGGAGAGCTTAGAAGCTTCATCCGCGTTCGGAGTTATGATATCGCAGGCTTCCGCGATGATCGAATATACATCCTTTCCGGAGAATTCGTAACCCACGGTTGCCTTGATAACCGGATCAACGACCTTGGGAATCCCAAGACCCTTTATCAGCTTCGCAATAACCTTCGCCTGATTTTTAGAGCAAACTAGTCCTACCTTTACGCTAGCTAAGTTTAGATCTTCCAACACAGCCGAAATCTGTCTTTCAATGCATTCGGGCTCAACTTCGTAAATCCCGTAAACACCGCAGGTGTTCTGATAGGTTATCACCGTAACGGCTGAAGAAGGAAAAAAGCCAAGATCCTTTATTGTCTTAACGTCAGCAAGAATTCCAGCCCCGCCGCTCGGATCCAAGCCGGCTATGGTCAATACACTTTTCATTTCCGAACCTCCGATTGTCATATCGAATCCAAAAGCTCCTCCAATCTCACAGCCCTCTGCTCACCGCTTTTCAAATCCTTAACCGCAACCTTCCCTTCCTTAAGCTCCCGCTCGCCGACTATTACCGCTAAGTCCGCGTTTATATCGTTCGCATAACTAAGCTGCTTCTTGATGTTCCTTTCCATTACATCCGTAACAACGACCGCCTTATTCCTAAGAATATTCGCGATCTTAAAGGCTTCTTCCTCCAAACCCTTAAAGCTTACGATTACTATCTTCTTCTTTCTCTCTACCTCAATATCGCATATCTCCGCAATCCTGTCGAATCCCAACGCAAAGCCAGTGGCCGGAGTATCTTCTCCTCCGAACAGATGTGCTAAGCGATAGCTACCTCCGCCGCATATCTGATTCTGAGCCCCCAAGCCTTCCCTCGCGTAAGCTTCAAAGACGACACCAGTGTAGTAATCCAGTCCCCTCGCAATTCCGAAATCGAGTTTATATTTAACTTCGAGAGCATCCAATACTTCGCACAGCTTTTCAATATGACCGAAATCGAAATCCGGAATAATTTCCTTAGCTGAGCCGATTACATCCCTATCCCCGACAAGTTCGATCAAGGAAAATATCGAATCCCGCAGATCCTTGCTAACTCTCAGTTCATCCAAATACCTCTCAAGTCCTTCGACATCCTTCTTATCTATCAATCTCATTATCTTCGAAGCAACGTTCTCATCCAAATCCCTCAGCAGATGCCTCAGCAATCCTACATGTCCTATATGCAGATCGAACTTAATCCTAAGCTCGTCCATTATTCTGTATGCGAGGGATATAACCTCGGCATCGGCTAAGGGAGAGGAAGAGCCTATTAGCTCAACTCCGAACTGCCAGAACTCCCTGAACCTTCCTTTCTGAGGCCTTTCGTAGCGGAAGCAGTTTGCGAAATAATAGAAACGCAAGGGCTTAGGCATACCGATGCATTCGTTTACGAACATCCTGATTACCGGTGCCGTTAGCTCGGGTCTCAGTGCTAGATCCCTTCCACCCTTATCCTTAAATGCGTAGATCTCCTCTATTATCCCTTCTCCGGATTTTATCGTGAAAAGCTCCAAATGCTCGAATGTAGGAGTTAAAACTTCCCTGTAACCGTAGCTCTCCGCAATTCTTCTCATGATCTTTTCAATAGCCCTCCTTTTCTCCATCTCATCCGGTAGAAAGTCCCTTGTTCCCCTCGGTCTCTCGATTTTCACGCCTCAAGCTTGGCTATATCTGTTTAAAAATTTGAAGGTTAAATTATTTATAAGACCTGCATAGCTAAGGGTATGGACAAAATAAACTTCGACGCAGAATACGTTAGACCGATAATAAGGGGAGAAAAGGTTACGACGATTAGAAAGGGGATAAAGAGCTATCCCGTCGGAAGGATAGTTGATTTAACTGTAAACTACACTCCATTCGCGAGGGCTAGGGTTGAGAAAGTCGTCGTAAAGAGGGTTAGCGAACTCACCGATGAGGATGCAAGGAGGGACGGTTTCAGCAGTAAGGACGAGCTTATAAAAGCCCTTAGAAAGATATACGGTGATATAAAGGATAACGACTTCGTTACGATCGTTCATTTTGTGGTGGTCGAAAGTTACGTTAGATAGACCGCTCTTTGGTTCCAAATTTCAAAAAATAATAAAACATGATTGACGGTAATACTTTCATGGAGAAGTTCAGCTATGCTAAGGCTGGAGTGGATATATTTCAGGAAGAGAGGGCCGTTAAATCCCTTACAAGTCGAATAAGGTATGTTAGGAGCGGTTTCGGTAAGCCTATTCTGACTGGCCATTATGCAAGCGTCTTGGATTTCGGCGAGTTCGGAGTAGCTATAACCACTGATGGCGTGGGAACGAAGATAATGGTTGCTGAAAAGCTCGGTAAGTTCGACACAATCGGAATAGACTGCGTAGCGATGAACGTCAACGATCTCGTAGCCATAGGAGCCGAGCCGATAGCGAT
>JALWBF010000201.1 GCA_027016055.1 Archaeoglobaceae archaeon
CAGTATCGCCTTCGAAAAGCCATTTGGCAACTCCGGCAGTATAGACCGTGTATATTTTTCCATCAGCTTCGATATCGAGTGTTCCGAACCAGCGATGTTTGAATTTCGGTATCTCTCTTTCAACAACTTTTCCTATCATCCGTAATAATTTCGGATAAACATTTTTTTAGGTTGCGATAACTATGTTCATGCGAGGTTTGATAGTCAAAGAACCCTACGCAACTCTGATCGTTAAGGGAGAAAAGGTATGGGAGATCAGAAAGAGGAGAACGAACATAAGGGGAGATATATTTATAATATCGAACGGTAAAATCGTGGGAAAGGTTAAGCTTGTAGACGTCTTAGGCCCGTTCACGGCTGAGGAGCTTGCGAAACATTCGGATAAGCATAAGGTCAGTTATGAAGACTTAAAGAGATATGCCAATAACTGCAAGCTTTTCGTCTGGGTTTTTGAGGATGCGGAGGAGTTCGAAGAACCGATAGATATAAGGGTTCCGAAGGGTGCTCAGGTTTGGGTTAGAGTTGAATTGAACAGATAAACCAGAAAAGGTTTTTATAATAGATATCAAAGACAAAAACATGGAAGAAAACATCACAAGAATCGGAGTTAGCTTACCGAAAAATCTGCTGGAAGAATTCGATAGTATTATTAAGACGAGGGGTTACTCATCAAGAAGCGAAGCGATCAGAGATGCCATAAGAAACTACATCATGGAATATAAATGGCTTGAAAGGGAAGAAGGCGAGATTGTAGGCGTTATAAACGTTGTTTACGATCATCACGTGAAAGGCGTAAGCGATACGATAATATCTTTGCAACACGACTTCTTGGACATAATTACTACAACACTGCACATCCATCTGAATAAAGATTACTGTCTCGAAATGATTCTGGTGAGGGGTGACATGAGCAGGGTGAAAAAGCTTGTGGATAAGATTACGACACTCAAAGGCGTTACAAACGTTAAACTAATCACCGCTTTAAGAGATTAGCGATGGAAGTTCAGCTCGTATTTTCCCGGAAGGATTTATGTGCAGTAGTCGTTCTGAGTTTTATTCTACTTTTGATTGCTCCACATCTTTTCGGCATTAAATCGATATTCTCTAAAGACGGTTATATATTCTTTGTATTTTCAGACGGCTCGATATCGTTGCTCAGCCAGATTGGAGTTATACTCATAGCTATCGGCACGATAGTCCTTCACGAATTTATTCATGTGGTGACTTTGAAGGTTATGGGAGTTAGTTTCAAACTTAAACCGGTATCGTCTTTTAGATTACCGTTGATGATTCAGGTGGATTACGATAAAATAAAGATCTGGCATTACATCCTAACGGCACTTTCCCCTCAGATACTGACTCTCGTATTTGCCATCCATCTTATAACTTATGCTCCCTTAATTCTGTTATTTCGCGAGTTCGTCGGGCGACTTCTATGGAATTGCAAAGACCCTTGCAAAGGTGAGGAGCATCAGAGGAACGATATTCAAGGTTGACGATCTGAGATACGTCGTTAGAGTGGATGAATGATAGAGTTTCGATGCTCGACAAAAAGTTTAAATACAGCGTTAAGATAAGCTATAGCTGAAGCGGGGTGGGGTAGCCAGGTAATCCCGGCGGGCTCATAACCCGCAGATCGGCCGTTCAAATCGGCCCCCCGCTATGCGGCTTTTTTATAATTTTTGTAGAATTTAAATGCTGAGGGGTGTTAGTGCATAAATCAAGGCGTTCATCTTTCGTTTGATTGTGAATCCTACAGTTTTAGCG
>JALWBF010000202.1 GCA_027016055.1 Archaeoglobaceae archaeon
AACTGTGATGAGGATAGGAGGAGCGGGAAACAAACTTGTAAGATACGCGTGCGTTACGACGGAAACGTATAGACACTTCGGAAGGCTCGGCTTGGGAGCCGTTTTCGGAAGCAAGAATCTGAAGGGTTTGGTTGTGATAGGGAGGGGAAGCAGAAAGATTCCGAACAGAAACAAGTATAAGGAAGTTTACGAGAAGATTCTGAAGCTTGCGTTGGAATCCGATGCTATGAAGAAGTATCATCTGCTCGGAACGGCTGTGAACGTAAATCCTCTGAATAAGCTTAAAGCTCTGCCGACGAAGAACCTCAAGGATACGAGGTTTGAGAAGGCTGAGGAGATAAGCGGTGAAGCCTTGGCTGAGCACAACTTGGGAAGAAGGATCGCATGCAGCCACTGTCCGATCGCATGCATTCACATTGCCGCATTGAGAATTCCGTATGAAACCGAGCCCTACTTCTACAAGACGATAATGATATCATACGACTACGAGCTGATTTACGCTCTTGGTTCGATGCTCGGAATAGGAAGCAGAGACGGTCTGCTTAAGCTCATTCACAAGGTTGAAGTCTACGGCTTGGATGCCATGAGCACCGGCGTTTGCTTGGCTTGGGCCACCGAAGCTCTTGAAAGGGGGTTGATAACCGAAAAAGAAACATTGGTAAAGCTGAGCTTCGGAGACGTCGATGCTTATCTAAAGGCTATAGATTACATCGTGAAACAGCCTAACGAGTTCTACAGGGTTCTCGCTCAAGGCGTTGAGAAGGCTTCGGAAGTTTACGGCGGAAAGGAGTTCGCGTTGGCGTTCGGAAAGAACGAGATGCCGGGCTATCACGTCGGCTACGCGACGCACATCGGCTATCTCATAGGCTTGAGGCACAGCCATCTTGATAACGCCGGATATTCCCTCGATCAGAAGCTCAAAGAGCTTCCGAAGCCGCAAGAAATAGTAGATAAGCTCGTGAAGGAAGAAGAGTGGAGACAGGTGCTTTCGAGTCTGGTCGTCTGCTTCTTTGCAAGAGGTGTTTACAAGCCCGAGATAGTTGCTGAAGCGTTCGAAGCTTTGGGCTACGAAACGAGTCCTGAAGAGCTTAAGATGAAGGGCGAAAAGATTTACAGGGAGAAGCTGAGGCTCAAGATAAAGATGGGATTCGATCCGGATTCGCTTAGACTGCCGAAGAGAATATTCGAAACTGAATGCTTCCACGGGAGGTTGGAGGAGGAATACATCAAGGAAGCCTTGAGGTATTGGAAGGAGAAATACGTGCTACCCCTCGTTTAATTTTTTAAACCTCTATCAGCATTTCCTCCGAATCCTTCGCGCATACTATTCTAACGGGTATTCGGCTGAATTCCGTGTAGGCGAAGTATTCAACCGAAATGCATCCCCCTTCGATTCTGCATTCTTTAAGCTTAACTTTGTCAATTCTTCCGAACTCCTCTCCTATGTAATCCCTGATGGCATCGAACAGTTTGAGCGGATTTCTCAGTAAAAGCTGGACATCTTCGTAAGTAAGATCGGTCGGGATCAGCCTGTTAAGCATACTAACATAAGCGATCGACATCGTTATCACCCCAGATATACTGATATCGATTTAAGATAAGGGTTTGGAGTGGTGTGAAAGTAAACGTTTAAGTTCGCTCGAACTAAAAATTGCTGTGGATCTGCTCTGGCGTGATCAGACCCTGTTCAAAAACATGGAAGTTTTCGACTTGGATTACGTTCCGGAGGAATTTCCGCACAGGGAGCAGCAG
>JALWBF010000203.1:0-4208 GCA_027016055.1 Archaeoglobaceae archaeon
ATCTAAAACAATATTCAGTCGGTAGCTAACCAAAAACCCTATCCTTGGCTAGTTATCAACTTATACGAAAGGATTATAAGATTGCGATGGTATGGCAAATCGATGAAGTTCAAATGCGTTCAGTATGACTGGAACGACATATACGAACTCTGCAAAGAGATCGCGAAAAAGATAAAGAAATCAAATTTTAAGCCAGATGCTATAGTAGCCGTTGCGAGAGGTGGCTGGATTCCCGCAAGAATTTTAGCCGACTTGTTATTTGTAAAGGAGCTTTACAGTGTTAAAGCTGAACACTGGGGTATGGTTGCTACGGAAACTGGAAAAGCCAGGATAACCCAGCCTTTAACCGTAGATCTGTCCGGAAAGAGGGTTCTCGTAGTGGATGACGTTGCGGATACCGGCGAAACTGTTGAGCTTGTTGCTAAGCACGTAATGGAGAAAAATGCAAAGGAAGTAAGAACCGCTGTTCTCGACTTCAAGCACACGTCGAAGTTCGTTCCGGATTACTACGCCAAAAAGATGGAAAGCTGGAGGTGGATCGTGTATCCTTGGAGCCTCTATGAGGATGCGAAGGATCTAATCAGCAGAATTGCGAGCAACGGGATGAACGTTGAGGAGATAAAGAAAAAGCTTGAGGAGGAGTTTGAGTTTTTCGTGGATGAGACTATTATCGAGGATGTTTTGAATGATTGCTTAGCCTGAGGGTAAATATGAACGGGATTTAACTTAGCCCCGTTAGCTTGCAGTATCTTTCGTTAAGCTTTATCAACATAACGGATCAAAGACCCTACATGCAGATCGAAAGGCTTATAGACGTCGCTTTGGGAAAGGAGAAGGCGGATTTGGTTATAAAAAATGCCGAAATAGTCAACGTCCTGACTGAGGAGTTCATAAAAGCGGATATAGCCATTTGTGGTGACAGAATTGCCGGAATCGGAAATTACAGCGGGATAGAGGAAATAGATGCTGAAGGATTATATGCTGTCCCCGGGCTTATCGATGGACACACGCATATAGAAATGTCGATGCTCAGCGTTACCGAATTCGCCCGAGTTGTCGTGCCGAAGGGAACAACGAGCGTCGTTGCTGATCCTCATGAAATAGCCAACGTCTTGGGCAAAGAAGGTATAAGGGTTCTGCTTGAGGAGGCCAAAACTACTCCGCTGAAGGTTTTCTGCATGATACCCTCTTGCGTTCCCTCCTCACCGCTCGAAACTTCCGGGGCTAAGATCACGGCTGAAGATATTGCTGAGATGCTCGAATGGGAGAACGTTATAGGATTGGCTGAGATGATGAACTATCCCGGCGTAATTAACAAGGATACCGAAGTTCTGAGGAAGATAGAAGTTGTCAGAGCCAGAGGAAAGCCTATAGACGGACATTGCCCGATGCTTAGAGGTAAAGATCTAAACGCATACATCTCAGCCGGAATTGGATCGGATCATGAAAGCATAAGCGAGGATGAAGCGATGGAGAAGCTGAGATTGGGCATGCGTATCATGATTAGAGAGGGGTCGGTTGCAAGGAATCTCAAAACTCTGCTCAACATCGCAAAGAAGGCTTACAGATGGTGTATGCTCGTTACCGACGGCGATAGAACTACTCGCGATTTGATAGAGCAGGGGTATTTGGACTACGTCTACAGAAGGGCTGTGGAGGAGGGAGTGGATCCGATTAAAGCCTTGCAGATGTGCACTCTGAATCCGGCGGAGTGGTTTGGAATCGATGCCGGTTTGATCGCTCCGGGAAGATATGCGGATATAGTCCTGCTTAAGAATCTTGAAAGATTCGAGGTTGTTAGGGTTATAGCGAATGGGAAACCGGTTGGTGAGATAAGGAGGACTTACGAATATCCGAAGTTCGTAAAGAGCAGCGTTAAACTGAAAAAGCCTATAGAGCCGAAGGACATAGCAATAGAAGGTAAGGGTATGGCAAGGATCATCAGGGTTATCGAGGGGGAAATTGTCACCGGCGAGGATAGGGAGTATGTGGAGGGAATAGATGTTGAGAGGGATATCTTGAAGATAGTCGTCGTTGAAAGGCACAAGGCAACTGGCAACATCGGAAAGGCATACATTAGGGGATTCGGGATTAAAAGGGGTGCATTTGCATCCTCGGTTGCTCACGATGCGCATAACATCGTAGCCGTGGGAACGAACGACGATGATATATGCAGAGCTGTGAACAGAATCGCTGAACTTCAGGGAGGAATAGTCGTAGTTGATAAAGAAGTAAAAGCGGAGCTAAAGCTTGATATAGCCGGACTCATGAGCGAGGAAAGGGCAGAAGTTGTGGCGGAGAAGATCGATAGAATTCACGAAGAGCTTAGAAAATTGGGATGCAAGCATCCATCCCCAATCTTTGCCCTCTCTTTCATGGCTCTGCCTGTCATTCCAAAACTTAAGGTTACTGATTTGGGTCTCGTGGATGTTGAAAGGTTCGAGGTAACGGATATTTTTGTTTAAAAAAATTAAATTTTGAATTTTCCGATCCCGAGGGTTTCGTTCGTAATCTTTATGCTCTCCTCTTTATCAGCCAGCTCAAGCATGGCTCTTATTGCATCGACGTTCTCCGGAACGACTATGGCTTCCTGATGGATGGCTTGGGTAACGTATAGCTCTCCATCCACCACCGCTATGCTGTCTCTCCAAACGATGTTCTCAAACAGATCGTATCTCAGCCTGAGCTCCCTCGCAAATTCTATGATCTTAGCCGTTGATGTGAATCCATCCTCTTCGGAAATAAGCAGTATTCTCGGCTCCTTCTCAAGGACATCTATGACGTCATCAGCCTTAGCATCGCTTTCGAGCTCGATCATTATCGAGTGGACGTGCATGAGGGTCGTCGGAACCTTGAAGGCTGTCGTGACGATGTTAACATCCGGCAGAACTGTCTGAACATCCGGTCCGTGGTGGGAAGGAACTGCAACGGGATTAGGAGCTATTCCGTTAACCAATCCTTTCTTATCCTCCTTCGGATCGACTACCCTTCTGATCATCACAGCCCTAACCTTTTTAACTCCGAAGTTCTCCTTGATAAGGTATATCAGCCTAACCAAACCGGTTGTGTTACAGCTAACTACCCTAACGAATTGCTTACCCCTTGCAAGATCGTAGTTTGCTAAGGCGTTGAACGAAACTTCTGCAACGTTGGATTTTTCACCTCCTTGAAATATCGCCTTTATCCCCTTCTTCTCATAATACTTAGCCTTATTTTCCGCACCAACCTTCCCGGGAGAGCAATCTACGACTATGTCCGCTTTATCGAGCAAATCTTCTATTGTCCCCTCGATTGGCAATCCGGCTTTTTCAAAAACTTCAGCCCTTTCCGGAATTGCGGCATACAGTTTGTATCCCTTTTTAATCGCCAACTTCGCCTCAAAGTCTGGTTTCGTTTTTGTTACACCTACGACCTCCATATCCTTCTGCAAGCTTACGGCATCGGCAACCCTCTTACCGATCGTTCCGAACCCGTTTATGGCTACGCGAACCTTCATTCTACCTCCTCCACAAATATCTTATGACCAACCAAATCCATGAGGACAATTCTACCCTTAAATTCTTTTATATCACCCAAAAGACCGTAAAGCTTCAGAATTCCGTTTTCAACCTCTATTCGAACGACATCTTCCATAAGTATTTTTTCTTTTCCATTTTTTATCGCTATAACTTTTGATTCACACATATCAATCTTATACAACTAATCATTAAAAATAGTTTCTGTAGTTCATTTTTATTATTTTATTTTGATTAAATTTTTAAATGTTTTAACAAAAATGATAAAAATTCAGATATCTATTTACCGTCCATGGATCTGAGTAGATACATCCGACAGATACCGATAATTGGTGAAGAAGGGCAAAAGAAGTTAATGAAGGCCAAAGTTCTTGTTGTCGGAGCAGGAGGGCTCGGCAGTCCGGTTATTGCCTATTTAGCAGCTGCCGGTATTGGAAAGCTTGGAATTGTGGATGGCGATACAGTTGAAGAGCACAACCTACAAAGGCAGATAATTCATGCCGGAAACGTCGGAATGAACAAGGCTGAATCCGCAAAGAAGTTCGTTGAGAGGCTTAATCCTGAAGTTGAAGTCGTGGCATATCCTTTTAATATAAATCCCGACAACGTCCTTGAGATAGTCAGGGAATACGATGTCGTCGTTTCATGCCCCGATACCTTCAAAGCGAGGCTTGTGCTAAACGATGCTTGCAG
>JALWBF010000203.1:4218-18571 GCA_027016055.1 Archaeoglobaceae archaeon
CCGTGCTACAGATGTCTCTACATGGCATTTCCGAAGGTTGACGAAATCGCTACGCAAATAATGGGCTTCACTACAGGCTTCTTCGGATGCATCCAAGCCTCTGAAGCGATTAAATTGATACTCGGCATGGATGTTCTGAAGGGCAGAATGCTTAGATGCGATCTGCAAACGATGGAGTTCTTCGAAATAGAAGTATCTCCGAATCCGAACTGTCCCGTTTGCAACGGAAAACTTAGGAACATATATCCGGA
This sequence comes from Archaeoglobaceae archaeon, assembly GCA_027016055.1. GTDB lineage: Archaea > Halobacteriota > Archaeoglobi > Archaeoglobales > Archaeoglobaceae > WAKM01. Next base: position 4,470 of record JALWBF010000203.1, read on the forward strand.
AAACTATGAAGGGGATTGCATGGTGGTCAGATTGGATGAATAAAAAATCAGATTAATTCGGTTTTCCTTCTTCCAAGCTTACCCGGCTGAACTATGCCCAAATTCCTCGCACACTTCGGGCAGTAATATGCTTTGATCCTCATCACGGATATGTTCTTCCTACCGACCATCTTGATTATATCGTAATCTAGTCTCAAACCCTTATATGCTACGAACGTCTTGAAGCGGGGAACCTTTCTACCGCAACCGTCGCATCTAACCATATAGTCCTTTCCTCTGGCTTTGCTCTGCTTATACTCCCTAACGTAGGGAGCCTTCGCCATAATGTTATGTCTGCTTCAGAATAAAAAAGTTTAGTGCTATGTAATACGACATTATTTTTGCTCTCATCCTCAATATGAATCCAAGCAAGTCCTGAGATGGGCAAAGCACGATTTTCCATGGAATTTTCAAAGATCGGACAAAGATTCGGTAAGATTTGGTATACATCTTGGATCGATTATCGTATGAAAAAATTTAAAATAACGTCCGTTTAGCGTTAGTCCATGAAAATTCAAAAGTTCTGGCATTCTATATTTTTAGCCTTAGCCGTAATCTTAGGCTTCTATCTCAGAATCGTCAATCCTTGGAAAAGCGTCTTTGCTTGGACCGTTCGATTGGGCGGAAACGATCCTTGGTATTACGAAAGGCTCATAGAAAACTGTCTGCACAATTTTCCCAACAGAATATGGTTCGATCCTTTCACGCATTATCCGTTCGGAACTTTCACGCACTTCGGTCCCTTCTTGGTATACTTCAGCGCGATTTTAGCCAAGATAGCCGGAGCCGGCAGTTCTGAGTCGATCAGAAGTGTGGTAGCGTTCGTTCCCACCATAGGAGGCGCCCTTTTAGCCCTACCGGTTTATCTTCTTACGAAGGAAGCTTTCAACAAGTATGTTGGGGTGATTTCCGCTCTGCTTGTGGTCATAATACCCGGACAACTGCTTGCAAGGAGCATTTTGGGATTCAACGACCATCACATCTGGGAAGTATTCTGGATGATGACTACACTCGCCTTATACGTTTACGCGATCAACAGATGGAGAAACGATCCGAACGCATTAAGGGATAAGAGAAAGCTCGTTTTTGCTGTTCTGGCTGGGATAGCTTACGGAATGTATCTTTTAACATGGGCTCCGAGCTTCTATCTTGCTCTATTCATAGTTATCTACATCTTCGTTTTGATGCTGTTTAGCAGATTCATAAAAACGGATTTAGCGAATACTATATACATCAGCATGATCACGATCTGCGTTGCTATGATAATGTATCTGCCGTTCGCCTTCGAACATCCGAAATTTAGCACCGTCTATTACTCCCCCTTCCAGCTGGTTGTTCTGGCTTCATGCCTGATAATTTTGGGACTGTTCAGAGCTATCGAAATTTTGAAGGAAAGGGGATACTATGCTAAGATAGGAATAAAGGAAGAATACGCTTTCCCGGTTACGATTGTAGTCATAGTAGCGGTAATCGTCGGAGCTATAATGTTGATCTCACCCGATCTCTTCAAGATTTTGCTCGGAGTAATCGGCGTAGTTCAGCCCAAAGGCGGAGCTTTAACCATTGCAGAAGTGCAACCCTTCTTCACCATGGGAGGACAGTTCAGCTTAGCTCCGGCATATCTCAACTTCGGAACTACTTTCTTCTTCGGATTCTTCGGATTTCTATATCTTGCCATGCTGGTTTACAAGGAGAGAAGGGACGTTCACATTCTAATTTTACTCTGGTCTCTGATGATGTTCATCGCCCTTTGCGGACAAAACAGGTTCGCGTATTACTTCGGAGCCGTATGCGCCGTGATGGCTGGATTCATAATGGACAGAATTCTGGACTGGCTGAAGCTTTATTCGGCTATATTTGAGCGTAATGTGAACTACACGAGGGTAGGAATTGCAGTTCTTCTGATCCTTCTACTCTTTATACCGACGTTCTCGCTCGCGTTCGAACAGAGCAAGTATGCCGGAGGAATACCTAAGCCTTGGTGGGATGCATTGGTTTGGCTTAGAAACAACACTCCAAACGGTAGCTTTTACGATAAATACTACTACGAGCTCTATAAGCCTTCGAAGAACCCGAGCAAGCCTTATCATTATCCGTTCAAAACTTACGGAATTATGAGTTGGTGGGATTACGGGCACTGGATTGAGGCTATAGCACATAGGATGCCCATAGCTAATCCGTTCCAGCAGGGGATTGGGAATAAATACGATAACGTTCCCGGTGCCGCTCCGTTCTTCACGGCTTTTAACGAAAGCTACGCCGATGCGATTGCAAATAAGCTGGGCGTTAAATACGTGATAAGCGATGTGGAAATGGCTACCGGCAAGTTCTATGCGATGGCAGTCTGGGCTGAAGGAAGCTTGGAAAAGGCGAGCAGAATATACTACGTTGGTTCGGCTATAGCATATGTAACACCCAAGGGAATGCTAGGATTAACAACGGATTACCTTAGCGTGCCACCCGGCTCGCAAACGAGAATAGTTCCGATTCCCAGTGAGAAGTATTTCGAGACCATGGAAGCAAGGCTGCACATACTCGATGGATGCGGTTTATCGCACTACAGGATGATCTACGAAAGTTCTCCGAGTTTCGGAACTCCGATGGGTCTTGAGGAGGTTATATACAGAATGATATTCAACAAATATTACGCAAGCAAGTTTGGAATGCCGAAAGTTAACTTAACTCCCACGGGTTACGTGAAGATATTTGAATACGTGAAGGGAGCTAAGATAACGGGCAGAGCGAAAGCTGATAAAGTGACCGTAAGCGTCTTGATTAGAACCAACCAGAACAGGACTTTCGTATGGCAGAAAACGGTTCCAGTCGTAAACGGAACTTATGAGGTTGTGGTGCCGTATGCACAAAACACGAGTTATCCCGTTAAGCCAATAAGCGACTACAAGATTAAGGCGGGTAACATCGTAAAAACGTTTTCTGTGAGCGATAAGGATGTGGAAAACGGAAGAACAATCAGAATCGATCTAATCTAAATTTTAAAAATTATTTTTACTTTTCGATTAAAACTTTGATAATATCTTTGTCGTTTACTATACCAACGAGTCTGTCTTGGGAGTCCAAAACCGGCATATGATCTATATCGTTCTTAACCATGAGCTTCGCACACTTGCTTACCGATGTCTGGGGATACACCGAAACCGGCTCCTTCATAAACTCCTTCACGGGCTCCTTCGGTAGCTTTACAACGCTTATTTCGAAGTATTTGATAGTGTAATCCCTAATTCCGTCCCAAGTCCATGCATCGTCTGTGTCGCTTGAGGAGGAGTATTGAGTCTGCTCTATGAACTCCTCAATCAGCGTTTCTGTGAGCATTATCTTCTCATCAACTATTCCGACGAGCTGTGCATTGGAATCTATAACCGGACAAATCTCCGAGTTGCTGAGCCTCATTATTTCTCCGACTATGTTAAGGGGAGTTTCATCCCAGACGCAAACGACGGAATACGTTACGTAATCCTTAACGGGCTTATCAATTCCCAACTCCGCAATTAGCTTGATGAGATCCTTGACAGTAACTATTCCAACGAGCCTGCCATCTTTAACAACCGGAAGTCTGTGAAACGGGTTGTTTATGAAAATTTCAACGACCTTCTCAATCGGATCGTCGGCGTCAACCGTAACCGGATTCGGAGTCATGAGCAAAGCCAACTGATCCTCTTCGATCTTCCTAAGTATGTCCTTTCTCGTAACTATACCCACAACCTTCCCATCCTTTAAAACCGGAACTGCGGATATCCCGTGCTTCTTAAAAAGTTCGAGAACAAACCTCCTGTTATTCGGAAGGGTTGCATACACGACATCTTTCGTCATAACATCCTTAACCTTCATCGGCATTAGCAAAGGCATGAACAGATAAATATTTTTTGCCGAGTATCGCAAAAAGAAAATGGCTGACGTTCTGTCTGATCTTATTCGCAGTGGGCGTGTGCTATGCGTTTTACAAGTATTCGATAACGGGAAACTTCTGGTTTTCGAAACGGATTACGAAAAAAGGATTATTAGACTATTCTGGTAAAATTTAGGCGTAGATTGTTAGAATGTCCTCATCTTCGAGAACGTGATCTAAGCCAACTCTCTGCCCGTTGAACTTCACGGATTTACCCCAAACCTTAGCGTATCGGAAGTTTTCAAGCATCCCCCTATGCAATCTCTTACAGACATCCGCAACCGTGGCACCTCTCCTCATTATAAGGGGTTCTTCGAAGTCCGGCTTTCCGCCGGGTGGCTTCAGATAAATTCGAATGAATTCGAGCTTCTCGTATATCTTCTCAACAAGCAAATCCAAATTTATCCTCTTCTCAGCCGAAATCGGTATCGCATCCTTCGGCAGATCTTCCGGCTGATACAGATCGATCTTGTTTACGACCGTCAGCGAGGGGATGTATACCCTGTTGCCCAATATTGCATCTATAAGCCTGTCGATCGTTATATCTTCCCTTATCAAAACATCGGCGTTGTGTATTCTATACTCCTTAAGAATCTCAACAATCGTCTTCTCATCCAGCGAAAGCGGGACTGTCGAAGTCACCTTAATCCCGCCCCTGTCTCTCTTTTTAATTATAACTTCCGGTGGCTTCTGATCGAGCCTAATACCGGCTTCGTAAAGCTCCTTCTTAATTACATCTATCTGATGGAGGTTGAAAACGTCCGTAACTATCAGAACCATATCGGCAGTTCTTACCATCGATAGAACCTCTCTCCCTCTTCCCTTGCCTTTCGATGCTCCTTCGATTATTCCCGGAACATCGACGATCTGAATCCTTGTACCCTTATACTCGAGCATCCCCGGAACGGGCTTCAGAGTCGTGAAGTCGTAATCCGCAACCTCGCTTTTGGCACCGGTTAACGCGTTAAGTAACGTCGACTTACCGACTGAAGGAAATCCTACCAAAACTACAGTCGCATCGCCCTCTTTCTTTATCGCAAATTGCTGTGTTCTGCCGGTCTTCGCCTTCGCTTTCTCGAGCTCTTCCCTCAGCTTGGCAAGTTTAGCCTTCAATCTGCCTATGTGGTGTTCAGTAGCTTTATTGTATGGCGTCCTCTTGATCTCCTCCTCAAGCTTCTTGATCTGCTGTATCAAGTCCATCGATGTTCTGAAATCTCAAAGGGGTTAAAAAATCGTTTGATCTGCAAAACAGAAATGAAAAATTTTGTTTTAAATAAAGTTTAAAAATTGTTATTTTAGATTAATTAAATAGATTTATTTTATTAACATACTGGAATTTCAAAAAATGGAAAGAATTATATAATGCGGATTTAGTTTTGATTTATCACGTTGGAGGTGCATTTATGAAAAGACTCTGGGCATGTCTGGCAGTTCTGCTGGTAGCAACATTGATCGCCGGCTGTGCTCAAATGAGTGCAGAAGATATTGCAAAGAAGATGGAGGAGAAATACAAAGCGATAAAGGATATGAAAGGAGAGATGGTAACGACTGTATACGTTCAGGGAAAGAAGATAGTGAGGGTTACAAAATTTGCGATGAAAAAACCTGACAAGTTTTGGAGCGACAGCGAAAACTATACGATAGTTTCCAACGGCACGGTGATGTGGATATACGATAAGAAGAAAAACATAGTTACGGAAACTAAGCTACCTAAGACGAACAGACCGAAGTTCGACTACGGGGAACTGATTAAGGATTTGATGAGCAAAAACAATGTTAAGCTGTTGGGAAGTGAAAAGGTTTACGGAAGGGATTGCTACGTTATAGAGGCGACTCCGAAGAACAGGACGTTCTACGTTAAGCAGAAGTTGTGGATAGATAAGGAGTATTGGTACCCGCTTAAAATAGAAATCGACTGTGGGCTGTTCAAAACGACGATAGAATATAAAGATATGAAGTTTAATACCGGCATTCCGGACAGCTTCTTCAATTTTAAACCGCCGGAAGGAGTTAAGGTAGTTGAGAAAAAGGTAATGCTACCGAAAAAGCTTACGATGGAGGAAGCCCAGAAGAGGGTTAACTTCACGATAATTACTCCAAGATATACCGCTGGATATAAATTCGAATACGCTTACGTCTTCAAATACGATGGAAATGAAGAGGTGATCCTTCATTACAGCAAGGACGGTCAAAAGTTGACTGTAGTGGAATCGAGAGGCTATCATCATACCTATCTTCCCAACGCAACAAAGGTGAATATTAACGGAACGACTGTCGAGATTTCTAACATGTTCGGGATAAACATAGCCAGATTTTGCAAGGGCAACATTTCAATAACGATATCAGCGAAATTACCTAAGGACGAGCTTATAAGCATTGTCGAATCAATGATTTAATTTTTTGTTATTTTATTATTTATTTGTAGTTACTTAATAGCGATTACATAAAATAGCGGTATGCATTAGGATAAAACATGCTTATATTGATAGGTATGGGACTGTGGGATGAAAGGGACATCTCATGCAAGGGGCTCGAATTTGCGAGGAGGGCGGATGAGGTATACGTCGAATTTTACACATCAAAGCTTATGGGGACGAATCTGGATAAAATTCGGGATTTCATTGGAAGGGAAATCGGGGAACTAAGCAGAAGCGATCTCGAGGAGAACTGTAAGTGGATAATAGAAAAAGCCAGAGATAGGGATGTTGCCATTTTGGTGCCCGGCGATCCGATGATAGCAACGACCCATTCCGCTTTAAGGCTCGAAGCCGAGAAATCGGGAGTTGAAGTTAAGATAATTCACTCAGCAAGCATAATAAATGCAATCTGCGGCTTAACGGGATTGCACAACTACAGATTCGGGAAATCCGCTACCGTCAGCTATCCTTATGCCGGAAAGGTTTCGAAGACGCCGATAAATGTAATAAAGCAGAATTTGAGTATAGATGCTCATACCGTTTTGTTCTTAGACCTCCATCCGAAACCCATGACGATCGGAGAGGCTATCGACATTTTGGAGAAAGCCGAAGCCTCGATTCTGGATCTCTTTGCAGTAGGAATTGCGAGAGCCGGAAGCGAGAAGCCTTTCGTTAAATGCGATAGGCTGAAAAAGTTGAGATATGTCGATTTCGGTGAACCGCTGCACATATTGGTCGTCTTAGCCAGAACTCTGCACTTCATGGAATTCGAATGCCTCAGACAGTTTGCTTCAGCTCCGAAAGAGCTTGAAGAACTCGTTATTTAAACCCCGAAGGTCATCCTCAGAGAATCTCTAAAGCCCGGTCCCAAGCCCAAGACGATTAGGACGAACTTTATGAAGTTCCTGAGGGATTCTTCCTCCTCCTTATCCAAAACATACAGTATTACCAAGAACAGAATTGCCTTAGCCGGAATCATTATCCAAGGCCCGAAGTTCGAGATCAGTAGCCTCGGAACCACGTGAAGCTCCCAGTAACCCAAGAACTGGATTCCCAAGAAAGTTGCGGAAGCGTCGAGCATGTGGACGAAGAAAACGATTTCGCTCAGTTTGTTGTGCATGTGCCGGGCAATTTTAGCCGTTCCGAAGTGATAAGCAAGAGTGAACGCTGAAGCCATAGCCAGAGCTGTGGGAAGGACGAACCAGTTTTCGATCTTCAGATTTACCAGCAGAAGGATGAGGGTTGCTATTGCCAAAACGGTTCCAACCAAGCCGTAGTGAATCCAATACCTATCCTTCCTCAGTTTTATGCTTAAGATGAGCGTAGGCAAAGCGATAGCAAAGATTAAGAACTCGATGAGCGGGGTCATGAAGAGGTAGCTTATCGGCGGTTTTAGAAATCCGGCATCCTCAACAACTCTAACGCTCGCACCGAAGATTATGAACGGAATGTTACCATAGATGAACCTCTCATCGATCCTTATCCTTTTGACCAGCCACTTGTAGAGGAGATAAACGGCAATTATTAAAATTACAGCCCAAGTTGCGGTGTTAACAGGGTTGTATCCGGTCTTGTATACTATCGAATCTATGTAATACTTCTTTATGAACTGCCAGATGTTCATGCTCTCAGGCCCTCTCTAAGCTTTCTGACAACCTCCTCAGCCATCTCCATAGTCTTCAAATTTCCTCCCAAGTCTGGAGTTGTCTTACCTTCCGCTATAACTTCCTCCAAAGCCCTCTCAACCTTAATAGCTTCTTCGACGTATCCCAAATGCTTCAGCATCATGCAGGCTGAGAGAACCATTGCGGTCGGATTTGCTATCCCCTTTCCCGCTATATCCGGAGCAGAACCATGGACAGGCTCGAACAGTGCGTGCTTTTCGCCGATGTTTGCCGAAGGAGCTAAGCCCAAGCCACCCACAAGCCCGGCGGCGAGATCGCTTACTATGTCGCCGAACATGTTGGTCGTAAGAATAACATCGAACCTCCACGGATCCATCACCAAATACATGCACGCAGCGTCGATGTAGTATTCGTTGTATTCGATATCCGGATAATCCTTCGCCACTTCTCTGCACACATTCCTGAACAATCCACAGGTTTTCTTCATGACGTTGGCTTTATGCAGAACCGTAACCTTCTTCCGCCCCTCCTTCCTTGCGAGCTCGAATGCGAACCTTGCGATCCTTTCGGAGCCCTTCTTCGTAATAATTCTAACGGTTTCAGCCACTCCGTCGAACTCAAACTCGAATCCTTTATAAAGGCATTCCGTATTCTCCCTAACTATTACTATGTCAACGTTGTCGTATAGGGCTTTTACACCTCTGAAGGATTTAGCCGGACGGATGTTGGCGAAGGTTTCGAGCTCAAACCTCAGCTTCACGATGACGTCAGCCGCTGTTTCTCCAACGGCTCCGAAAAGAACAGCGTCGCTTTCCTTGCATGCTTGAAGCGTCTCCTCCGGAAGCGGAGTTCCATACTTTTCGGCACATTCATCTCCGGCTTCCATGTAGATGTATTCGAATGGGAGGTCGAGCTCCCTTAGAACGAGCATCGCAGCCTCCATTACCTCCTTTCCTATTCCATCACCGGGAATAACGACGATCTTTTTCTTCATGATCATCCGTTCGAGTTCGGTTAAAACTACTTTTCGCTTTTTGCGGGTAACCGATAACGTTTTGATGTTACGAACAGAGTTTCTATGGATGTCCGCACTTCAAGCCCTCCTTAGCATAGTAGAGGACATCTACAATCAGATGAAGGAGAGGAAGATTCCGGAAATAAAGATTACAACGAGAACTAAGCAGAACATCGAGTTCAGCGAGGAATCCGAAGTCTGGGTTTACGGAAGCAGGAAGTCCACGAGATCCGCAAAGAGCATTAAGGGGGCTTACCAGCTTTTGAGGATGGTCTACGTCATAGGATTCCTCAAGGAGCAGATGAAGCAGAACAAGTCTTCGACGCTCAGAGAGCTATACTACATATCAGAAAACTGGGGAATTGCGAAGTTCAAAGAACAGCTTGAGAGCGACAGACTTATTGAAGATCTGGAGATTTTAACGGGATTTCAGAGAGAAGCTTTCAATATTCGTCCGGAGGAGGACGGTGCAACGGTGCTTGGGCCTATCAGAATAAGGGAGAAGACCAGAAGGGGTGAGAGAGTTATCCACTGTCAAGACGATGTCGGCGAAGGAGGTTATCAGATTCCGACGAACGTTGACAACTTGGAGTTCTTGGACTGCGATGCAGATTTCGTAATAGCCATAGAAACGGGAGGTATGCGTGATAGACTTGTGGAGAACGGATTCGATGAGAAGTTCAACGCGATTATAGTCCATTTAAAAGGTCAGCCGGCAAGGAGCACTCGGAGGCTTTTGAGAAGGCTCAATACGGAGTTAAATCTTCCCGTGGTAGTCTTTACCGACGGTGATCCTTGGAGTTACAGGATATTTGCATCTATAGCTTACGGCTCGATAAAGTCCGCTCATCTTTCGGAATACCTTGCCACACCTTCGGCAAAATTCGTCGGAATTAGACCTTCGGACATAGTTAAATACAAGCTTCCCTCGGACAAGCTTACTGATGAGGACATAAGGGCATTGAACTCCATTCTGTCCGATCCAAGGTTCAGCGACGATTTCTGGCAGAAGGAAATAAAGCTCCAGCTTGAGTTGGGTAGAAAATCGGAACAGCAGGCTTTAGCGAAATACGGTTTGGATTACGTTACCGATGTCTATTTGCCGGAAAGGTTAACGGAATTGGGAGTTTTGAAATAGCATGACGATCTTTGGCCGATTCTTACGTTTTACTTGATCTACAGATACAGGAAGCCAGCGCTTGAGATGGAAGAAGAAAAAATACAGGAGGCCGTCGAGAAGATAGTTAAGGAGAAGCAGGCTATCAGATTAGACGTAAAGGTGTTGAAACGGTAGCCGAGGACGAGACCGGGCTAGCAATCTTTAGAAGCTTGGGCATCTACACAATCGGGGATCTATTGTCAAAGAGTGATGAGGAACTAATCGAAGCATTCAAGGAGAAGTATAAGCCGACGGCCGATCTTTCAGAAAAGGATCGGATTCGATTAAAGCGTGTATCTCCTCCGGAAGCTCGATCGTTATCGTTTTAGATTGGATTTTGGCATTTATAAATTTTTTCGATTAAATTTGTATCAATTACAACTTTCATGCTCTTTTCAGCTATTTTGATTTTTATTTCAGATAATTCCGGTTTTTCCGCCGGTTCCCTTATGGACTTGGGTTTGAACTTCTTGACCGCCTTTAATATCTGAAGCTTCTGAGGGGTTAAAAAGGATACATCCGTTACGACTATCTCTCCCTCCTCTATTTCTATATCTGGGTTCTTTAGGCAGTGAATCCAGTCCTCATAATCCATTAACGCTACGTAATCGTCGGGATGCTTTTCTAAATACCCCTTTAACCTCTCCAAGCTACCATACTTTCTCTCAAATTCCTTAACCAATTCCGATGCCTTAACCTTCCTAACAAACTTCACCTGCATAGCTCATCCCTCAGCTTATCCAGTATAACCCTTCCATACCTCTCAATGCGCTTAACAACGATATCAACAATCTCGCCGGAAATTGCCCTGTTTCCCGAAATCTCCTTTCTGAACCCATGTTAATGCCGCAGATCTTTTTCCCGTTTATCGACCAGAAGCACTAGGACAATCTTATTCCTCTTATCAACGTAATATACAACTCTATAATCACCGACTCTTATCCTATAAACTCCTTTTCGACCTTTCAGCTTCTCATAAGGCTGAGAAAAGGGATCTCTTAAACCCTCGATTGCCGATATGATTCTCCTTTTATCCTCCTTATTTAACCTCTCGAGGAACTTCAAAACCCTTCTGTGGAGCTTGACCTCAAACATTCAACAACCTCTTCGCGGTTTCGAGATCCATCAACTCAAGTTCACCCTTTTCATAGGCTTCAATATCCTTGTCAATCATCTCAAGTTCATCCTCGCTTAAATCGAAGAAGCCCATAAAGTTTTCAATTTTCTCGTCGATTTCTTCAAGCTTCTCCTTGATCTCCTTCAGAAGTTCTACAACTTCGTTCATCTGGTTAAGATAGTTCCGAGACGATAAATAATTTACTGCATCTTTTCTTCTAGTTTACTAATAATTTTTTATCCTGTAGGTCTGCATTACATCATCTCGAAAATACCCTAAGAAGCTTCCTCATAAATCGGGGCGGAAGGAAGTCGTCAATACCACCCAGGCCCTCCTTTCTGGCAAATAGCGAGCTTAATTTTTAAATACCTTTCTGCCAGAACCACAGGCTCCTCTTTTCCTCCTCCAGTAGTTTATAACATACTGTTATTTCAGCCAAAACTTGTCTAGTGGCATCCAATAATCTAGTGGCAATATAATGTCGTAACTAAGCATCGCTGTGCAGGAGGATTTTTAACGGCCGCAAATTTGGGATTATGGACTTGGATAAGGTTGTGGTGGTTGACGGAGAGATAAAAGCGTTAATCGAATACAAATGGAGGAACGAGGATTTTGAGAGGGCGATACCCGTCAATGCCTTCCAGTTCATAACGTTGCGGGATTTATCAAGGAAATCGGGAGTTCCTCTTTACTACATAGTGGAGATTGGAGCATACAGAGGGAAATGGTTTAGGGTTACGAAGATTGACCCTCGCAAGCGTTACAGGATAAAGAGATGTGGTAATGGCGATGTCCGGGATACTTACACCATTGTGAACATCGATAACACGGAACTTCTTAATGAGCTTGAGTTTAAGTCTTGGCTAAGAGAGGTGTTGCTGAATGGAAGAACTTAATTTTTATTCTCATGGGAGAATTAACGTGGGTAGGCGACCCAAAGGTAGGGTGGATTTCACGTTAAGAATCGATAAGCATCTGTTGCAGCGTTTGAGGGAAATAGCGGAAGCCGAGGGGACTACCATTGCGGATCTCTTGGAGCCTAAAATTATTGAACTCGTAGCGGTATATGAGAAGAATTTGAAGTGGGCTCGCCCGGATTCGAACCGGGGACCTTCGCCTCGTCAGGGCGACGTCATAACCCCTAGACCACGAGCCCTTGCTATATTATAGCCAGAAAGGTATTATAAGATTTGCGGTAACGTTATTAATCGTTGCAGAGTCCTAAGAAGTGTCTCGTCCGAGCTGGGATGAATACTTTATGGAATTGGCGCACGTAGTTGCGAAGCGCTCAACGTGCATAAGGCAGAAGGTCGGAGCAATTATCGTGAAGGACAAGAGAATTTTGGCAACTGGCTACAACGGGGCTCCAGCCGGCATGGATCACTGCTTGGACATCGGCTGCTTAAGGGAGCAGTTGGGAGTTCCGAGTGGTGAAAGGATAGAGCTCTGTAGGGGATTGCATGCGGAGCAGAATGCGATAATTCAGGCTGCGAAGTTCGGAATAAGCATAGAGGGGGCTACGATGTATACAACCCATTGCCCCTGCATAACTTGTGCGAAGATGATCATAAACGCCGGAATAAAGCGGGTCGTTTACGGAAAGGAATATGCGGACAAGAGGGGCTTGGAGCTGCTTAGGGAAGCCGGAATAGAAGTCGTTTACTTTCCGTTGAAAAAATAGTTATTCGAGCATCTCCTTAATTTCATCCACTATCCTTTCGGCAGTTTCCTCATCAACCTCCTTTCCTCTCTGCTCAACGAGCCTGATCAGAGCACTTTCAAGTTCCTCCTCGATCTCAATCCTCGTCTTTTCTATAACTACCGGATTAGGCTTGACTATAGCCCCTCTCACTATAGCCTCACCGTTTAGCGGTGTAACAACCAGAGCTCCGGTAAATTCGCCATCGACCTTAACGAAGTAAACTATGTCGCCCAAGTCCGTTTCCCCAGCCTTCTCAACCTCGAATCTTACCTCTTCAACCTCTTCAAGCTCCTCCATTCTGCCTATTGCATCTTCGATGATCGGTTTGACATCTTCCTCTGGAACCCTCTTGAATACCTCTACATTTAAGCTATCCAAATTCCATTGTATTTCCCCGTCGGAAACTTCGTATTCGATCATTATTCTAACTACGTCACCCTTATCGAGCTTAAGCTTGTTTACGAGAATCTCATAAAGCAACTTGTTTAGATCCGCCGCAGCTTTCGCTACAGCCTTTGAATCGATTTCCTTGCTCTTTATCTTATCTCTAAGCTGAGCAAAGAGTGTTCTCCTTATCTTATCCGCATATGCTCCGACTATTATGTATCCGGAGCTCAGCTTCATAACTTCCACCTCCTTAAATATAATAATTTTAACAAAAATTTAAGTCTTTGCCCTGAGCTCTTCCAGTATCTCCTTAGCTCGACTCATACTGATCTTTCCCTCTTTGATCATGATCTCAACAACTTTATCCACCTCATCCCCCTTCGCTCCAACGGACAATGCAAGACTTCTGGCGTGCAGCTCCATATGCCCCCTCTGAATTCCCTCGGTAGCCAAAGCTCTTAATGCTGCAAAGTTCTGAGCCAAGCCCACAGCCGCTACTACTCTTGCGAGCTCTTCAGCAGTTTTAACGCCCAATATCTTCAGACATATCCTTGCAAGGGGATTCGCCTTGATGCTTGCTCCAACAGTTCCAACAGATACCGGAAGCTCGATGTAGCCGACCAGATCGCCATCTTCGTTTATCTCGTAATGCGTTAGAGGTTTGTATCCCCTCATCGCCGAATAAGCATGGGCTCCAGCTTCAACCGCTCTAAAGTCGTTGCCAGTAGCTATTAGCA